>JAPUJU010000210.1 GCA_027296025.1 bacterium | reverse complement strand
GATTCCTGAAAGAATTCTGCGAGTTCTTCGGCCTTCATCAGTGCTTTGTGCAGGTTGAAATACTGATCGAAACGTATCAGAAAACGAAACGCGGCTCAATATGAAAAATACGACAATTGTCAGATTTGCTGTTATATTGCCGACCATGAGCCCAAATCGCGTCAACGGCCTGGTCATTCGGGTCACCGGTCATGAAGTTTGGGTCGACGTCGGTGACGAGGTTGTGCCGTGCCTGCTTCGGGGACGGCTCAGGCAGAAGGGCCGGGATTTTCACATCGTCGCGGGGGACCGGGTGGAGGTGTCCCCGTCCGAGGCGGAGGGTGGCACGGGGGCCATTGAAGAGGTCAAGGCCAGGCTGTCCTGGCTGTCCCGGTTCACCGGCGGCCGGGCCGCGGTCGAACGCGTCATCGTCGCGAACGTGGACATCCTGTTTCTCGTCGTTTCGATCCGCGACCCCAAATTGCACTACGGCTTCGTCGACCGGGTACTTGTCTCCGCCGAACGCGGCCATACGAACACATGGATCTGCCTGAACAAGACGGACCTCGCCCGGGATCCATCCGAGATCGATGACTTCGCGACGCTTTATTCCGGGATCGGTTATCCCGTCGTCAAGACGAACGCCATCAGCGGCGATGGGGTCGACGAGTTGAAGAAGCAATTGCAGGGCGGCGTGTACGCGTTCGTCGGTCAATCCGGGGTCGGGAAGAGTTCGCTCCTGAACGAGATCGACGAGACGCTGCAACTTAAAGTGTCGCACGTCGCAAACAAAACGGGGCGCGGCAGACACACGACGAGTTTTTCGCAACTCTATCCGATCAACGGTGGCTATATGGCGGACACGCCGGGCATGCAGACATTTGGTTTTCCCGGGACCGTTCGCGAGGAGTTGTCGGAGTGCTTTCCGGAGTTCGCTGAGTATGTGGAGCATTGCCGCTTTCGGCCATGCATGCACTCGCACGAACCCGACTGCGCCGTCAAGGAGGCCGTCGACGCTGGCAAGATCCACCCATCGCGCTACAAGAGCTACCAGTGGATGCTTTCCGAGATCGACGAGCGTTTGAAACGCAGGTATTAGTGATCTATGAGGTGAGTGAGTCGGGCTTGAAGGAACTCACCCACCTTTGTACAAAGGTAAACCATGAGCCTGATCAAACGACTCGAACGATCCGGAAAGCGACTGCTTATAAGCGCGGTCTGCACGACCGTGCGGACGCCGAAGATCCCGGTCGAGGAGATTCGCGCGATGGCACCGCGCAGCGTACTCGTCGTGCGCCAGCATCATCAAATGGGAGACATGCTTCTTGCGACGCCGGCGTTTCGGGCGATCAAGAAGTCCTGCGAAAATCCCGAGGTTGGGGTTGTTTGCCGGAAGATCAACCGCGCTGTCCTCCTCAATCATCCGCATGTCGATCAGGTTTTCGAGTACAACAACAGGAACCCGCTGAGCTGGCTCAGACTTCTCCTCAATATCCGACGCCGGCGCTACGATATGGTCATCGTGCTGCACACGATGTCATTTTCGTTCACTAGCGCCGTGCTCGGTCTGTTGTCCGGGGCGAAGGTTCGCGTCGGATCGACGTCCGAGCCGTTCGGCTCGCGGCTGAGCGAGGCGTTCTATCATTGCGAGTTGCCGCTGCCCGCGCCTGCCGAACTTGAACACATGAATGAATCCGAACACAACCTCTACCCCCTGCGTGCCATAGGTATCGACACGCCGAATCTCGAGCCGCTGCTGGTTCCTGACGGGCAAAGCGAACACTGGGCGGACGAGTTTCTCGAAGAGCATCCCGGCGCGGGAGAAACGGTGGTCGTCCACCCCGGTGCCGGAAAGGTTGAAAATATCTGGTCGCCCGAGAGTTTTGCTGACGTCCTTAATCAGCTCGGCGAACGGCGGAAAATTCGTCTCTTTGCCGTGGAGGGACCGGGGGACGCGGAGACCGTTACCGCTTTTCGAGCAAAAAGTCGTATTCCCAGCGCCGTCGTGCGTTCGCGCCGGATAGGCGACATTGCTGCCCTCTTCAAGCGAGCCGATCTCGTGTTGTGTAACGATACGGGAATCATGCACGTCGCGGCTGCGGCCGGCGCGACGGTTCTCGCGGTATTTGGTCCGACGGATCCGGTCCGATGGGCGCCTCTCTCACCGACACTGCACGTTGTTCGCGCGGCGGATGGAAATCTGCAGCAGTTGACGGCGGCGACTGTTTGTGAAAAGGCGGTTGCGGTGCTGGACGGTGCGCGTGGGGAGCGGGTGCCCTAGTAGATAGGGCTGAGCACGATCTTGAGCGGCACTTCTTTCTGCTTGATCACTTCGATCTCGTTGTTCCACACATGATGCCCCGCCTTCTTCACGGTCAGCAGGTGCTTGCCGGCATCCAGTTCTATCGGTTTGCGCAGCGGCGCCACGCCGATCAGTATCCCATCGACGTAGATTTCCGCCCCTTCCGTCGTGGTCAGAGATATTGTCCCGACGAGTTTCTCGAGGTGAATGTTTCGCGTCGAAAGCTCGCCAGCGGTGACTTGGATTGTCTCTTTGTACAGTTCGCACTTCGGGTTTCGTAGCTCGAACACGTGTTCGCCCCGCTCCAGCGTCAAGGTCGCCGCGGGGGGGACGTCTGCGCGATAAATACCGTCGACATACACTTCTGCCCATGGAGTGCCGTTGATTTGAACCCAGCCTTCGCGAACTTTCGGCCTGGGTGGTGGCTGTGGGTCGGGTTGTGGGTCGGGTGTTCTGGTGCCCGATCCGATCGGTACTTCAATACGCTGGATGATTACGATCGTATCGCGGGTGGTCAACCCCGGCGTCCCGTCGACTCCCGAACTCATCGCGGGAAACGAGAACGACGCCGACCCTTCACTGGTCCGGCTGCTGTCTTCGATCGCGCTCACGGTGTCTCTAGTATCTAACGTGCCGAGCACATCGATACCGCTCATATCGGCTGTTTGAGTCGGAGGCCGCCCGCCGACGAATCCCGAGAAACTGTCCAGGATACTCAAAACTTTTTCGTTGATCGTATCCGGGGCCATCGTGTACCCAACCGCGCCGCCTCCGAGCACGAGCGCTGTAATGAGTGCGGCGATGGCGCCTCTGCGATTCTTGGTCTGCCTGCGTTCGATGTGTGTGGCCGGCAGCACCATCGTCGACCCGTCGGTCGCGAGAAGCGCTTTCGTACTCTCCGTCGCGGCCTTCAAACGTCGGAGACCCATGTACGACTCGATCGCTTTTCTGAAGTCGGCAGCTGTTTTGTACCTCGCATCACGATTTTTGTTCATCGTTCTTGACAGAATCGACTGCACTTCCTGCGGCACGTCGACGTCGAACTTGGACGGGTGCGGTGCATTCTTGTGCAGAATGTTCTGGATGACTTCCATGTAGTTTTCACCATTGAAAGGCTGAACACCCGTCAGGAGCTCATACATCATGGTGCCGAGCGAAAAGAGATCGCTGCGCTGGTCGACGCTCTCACCGAACGCCTGCTCCGGTGACATGTAGAGCGGCGTACCAAGAATCGAGTTGGCGGCTGTGTGTTGCGTCGCACTCTGCAGCAGCTTGGCAAGGCCGAAATCCGTGATTTTGACTTTGCCCGTCTGGGTGATCATAATGTTGCCGGGCTTGATATCGCGATGAACGATGCCTTTTGCGTGTGCGTGTTCGAGGCCGAGCAGAATGTCGTGGACCAGAGATAGTGCGATATCGACGGGAACGTTCTTCCAGCGATCGAGGATTTGGCGGAGGCTCTCGCCCTCGATGAACTCCATGACCATGAAGTACCCATCTTCCTCGATCCCAAAATCGATGATGCTGACGATGTTGTCGTGATCGAGCGAGGCGGCGGCTTTCGCTTCCAGAACGAAGCGTCGTGTAAAGTTCTCATCTTCGGTGAGGTGCTGGTGGAGCTTTTTTACGGCGACAGGACGCTCGAGGGAGGTCTGGATGGCCTTGTACAGAACGGCGGTTCCGCCCCTCGCGACCATGTTGACGATCTGATACTTCTTCACACTGTCGGTCAACGCTGTTACCTCGCCAGAATGAGACGTTCAGCCAGGTAAGACGGCAGGCCCTCCGACAGAATCTTGCTCTGACAGGTCGAGATGTCGTAAGGCACGCGCAGAAATTCGATCGACTCGTCTTCCTCGTCAACGATAACGACACATGCGTCGGGGTTATTGTCCCTTGGCTGTCCGGTACTGCCCACGTTGACGAAGTATCGAAAACCATCCACGATCTTGATTCGCTTGTCGTGTACGATTTCGAGTTTCCCTTTGTTCGTGTCCATCCGGACGAGGACGGGCAGGTGCGTATGGCCGACGAAACAGAATCGCTGGCCGATGCTCGAGAGAACATCCGCGACATCCTCGAGGGTCCGAACGTAGCCGAACTCCATCGGATTGAGGGGTGAAGAATGGGCAAAACAATAGTCACCGTCGATATAGACGAGCGGCAGGTTCGCGAGCGTGCTGGTGTCATCGTCCGTCAGGGCCTTGCGGGTCCACTCGACGGCGGCTTGCGCCATCGGATTGAAATCTTTGCTTGGGATGACTTTCGCAACAGCGAGATCGTGATTCCCGGCGAGTATCAGATTCGAATCGTTGCGAAGGATCTCGAGGCACTCCTTCGGATTGGCCCCGTAGCCGACGACATCGCCGAGACAGTAGAGTTGAAAAGGTTCCAGCTTGGAAACGAAAGACAAGACTGCTTGAAGGGCTTCCAGGTTGCCGTGTATGTCTGATATCAGGATGTATCGCATGATGTCCTCCGGGATGCCGGCCTAGTCCTGGAATATAAATTCTCTTTTCCCGATCTTTATTACGTCATTGTCTTTGAGGACGCACTCTTTGATCTTCTTTCCTTCAACCGTGACCTCTCGGCGTCCGTTCATATGACGAATGACGTAGTCACCGTTCTCTTTGACGATCTCGACGTGTTGTTTCGCGATGAACATTCCGCTGATTTCGAGGTCCGCGTACCCGCCCTTGCCAAGCACAAAAGTCGCATTTTTCAATTGAAAAACCTGCTTGCCCTTTTTCGTTATCTCGACGAGACACGGCACCGGTTTGGGTCCCATCTCGACGATGGACTGGCTCGGGATCCGCGGCTTCTCGCCAGGACCCATGATTACGGTTTGATCGAACGGCGCGATGTCACTGGTGATCGGAGTCGCTTTGCCGGTCTGGTTCTGAAAGACGAGTTTGTGTTTGCCAATAACGATTTCATCGCCGTGGGTGAGCTTGGCGCGACCGACCCGCTTGCCGTTCAGGACGGTTCCGTTGAGGCTGTCGCAGTCCTTGATATAGTAGTTACCCTTGTCCCTCTCGAGGACTGCGTGAAGGCGTGAGACGGCGAGATTGTCGACCTGGATGTCGTTGTCGGCCGTGCGGCCGATGTTGAGGGTCGGTTTCTCGAGCACCCAGTGGCCGATTTCCCGGTCCTTGAACTCCAGGGTTATGATCGGCGGCTTCGTCAGGAAGATGTCGATGATATCGCCGTGATACGTATCTTCGATCACCTTCGCATCTTTTGCGTACTTCACGAGCAGGTCGTCGTAGATACGAATCTCAAGCGGCCGTTCGGCGGAGATCGTGTAAATCTTCACGAGAAAGTCCTCTCGGAATGTCGCTTCTTTCGGCTGCGGAGATGACTTCTCGTGGCACAATGCCGTCACATTCCCTTTTTCGTAGCGAAGCACCACAAGAAATGAATCCTGTGAGGCGCTGATAATGCAGCTCCTTTTTTCTTCTTCGATCTTGTCCAGGATCTGATCGAGATCGACGAGCGATGTCAGAACTTTCACTGTTTCCTGCTTCTGGAAAAGAATGAGGATCGAATGAAGGATCGTGCTGTTGACCTCGAACAGGTCGACCTGCGCACCTTCCATCTGACTCGCTGTAAGAAGGAAATCCTTGATCGTGAGATCGCTGGGTACGCCACCCTCGA
>JAPUJU010000021.1 GCA_027296025.1 bacterium | reverse complement strand
GACGCGAGGTGTTCCGGAAGATCGCTGACGAGGTTCGCGCTTTGAAGAAAACGATTATTGACTTTGTAGTTCACTTCCAACGGAAGGTCGATGAGGAGCGTTCCCAGTCGCCGGTCGCCCAGGAGAATCGGTGTGATGTGCGTGAGCAGCTGATACGGTGATGTGTGTCTTACGTAGAGCAGTTCGTCGTCGCCGCCGATGAACCGGTGCTCCAGGTCGTCGAGTCGCTGCGGCCAACCGGCCCACGCGACCCGGCGGAGTTTCGCGTCGAACAGCTGAATGCCAACCTCGGTTCCGGGAAGAACGTGCCCGTCTTTGTCGAGTCGCTCGGCCATTTCCTCCAGCAGACGGAATGTCTTGAGGCGCACATCGAGCCGGTCAGCGTTTTCATCCAGCGGATTATCAATGAGAAAAGACCGGGCATCCCCGGCAGACTGGATCATGGCACCTTGCATGCGTTCGACGCGGCGACCGACCGATGTGACGGCAGCAGTGATTTCCTCCGCCGTGCTCTGCGACCAACGGGGACTCAATCCTTCCGCGCTGCGCCGGGAAATCTGGAACGTCGCGGCGGCGGCGATGAGAAACGTCGCGGCAATCGCGAGGGATGCAATTCTGGATCGTTTGAGCGGTATCATGTTTTCAGGCAAAGCCCTTTAGTGACAAAGACTTCAAAACATGATAGCAGAAAGGGGCGCTCTGAGGAGCTTTCAGCGGATGGATTTGATTTCGCTGATCACCCAGCGGTCGTTTTCCAGATGAAGTGAGACGTAGATCTTGTCTTTGAAGAGCCTGCCATCGTCATTCTTCTTGTATGAACGCTCGGCAACCGCATACACCTCCGTGCCGTCGGTGACCTGCCGGTACTGGACGAACTGGAACTTCTCGGTGATCGTGTACTTGAACAAATCCTTGAGCAGATAGTGACTCTGGCTCCTGCTGAACGCCCCGCCCGTCGGACCGGTGCCGGCGATGGCGATCGCAACCTTGCCCTGACCGTAATGTTGAAGAATCTGGTTCACTTTTTCCGCTCGCCAGGCGGCCTCGATGTCGGCGAACACGCTGATTGGCCCCAGTTTGTCCTCTTTCGCAGACAATGTGGTGGCCGCATCCTCTTCATCCGAACCGGATTCCTTGCCTTTCTCGGACACCTGATTGTTGTCGGGGACGGACGTAGTTGCAGACAGGGCCTTACCTTGGCAGACAAAGGTCACCATGAGCAGGGAGAGCAGTCCGGTGCTGAGTGCGTTTTTCATAGCAATCTGGCCACAGTAAACGAGTATAACTCGGCAATCTCTGTGCCACGTTGGATTTGCTGAAAATAAAGGGGTTAGGTCCACCGACCTCTTCACCGATTGTCCACTTTGTGAGACTGGGCGTCCCCGATAGTGGACGTTTAAGGCCAGGTTGTCATGATTAGTATCCAAAGGATCGCGCACCCGACCCCCAGCTTGCCCGCAATCGCCCCGGCGCGGCCGACGAACGACCAGAACCCGATTCGGAGCGCGTGGTCTGCCTTGCGGTGCTTGAAGTACTCGCCGGCGACGGCACCGGCAAAAGCGCCGAGAAATCCGAAGATCACGCTGCCGAGCGGCGGGTAGACCCCGGCCGCGAGAATCACACCGAGGAATCCGCCGAGCATCGAGCCGAGAACGCCCCAGCGACTGCCGCCACGGCCCGCCACAACGAGCGCGCCGAGCAGGCTCTCAATAATCTCACCGAGCACGGCGAGCCCCACGCAGATAAACAGGTACGTCCACGACATCCGCGCGAAATCCGTAACGAACGCAATCAGGATGGCAACGGCAACGAGGATCCAGTTACCGGGCACGCCGACGGTTGTCGACAACAGGATGCCCGCAAGTACCACGTAAAGGAGACCGAATAGAACTTTGTAGAGGAGAATTTCCACCGGAAACCGGTGCCGGCTAGCGCCGCCAGCCGCGCTTCACGCGCCAGTCTTCCCAGGCGACGAGGACCGGGCTCGCGATGAAGATAGAGGAATAGGTTCCGATTATAACGCCGACCAGCAACGTGAGCGCGAAGTCTCGAATGACCGGACCGCCGATGATGACGAGGCTGAGCACCACGACCAGCGTGGTAAAGGACGTAATGATCGTTCGCGAAAGGGTCTCATTGATCGAACTGTTGACGACGATCGAATATCCCTCCCGCTTGCGCGTCCGGAGATTTTCACGAATCCGGTCGAACACAACGATCGTATCGTTGAGCGAGTAACCGACAACCGTCAGGATCCCCGCGATGACGGGAATCGACAACTCGAGTCCGGAGACGGAGAAGAAACCCAGCGTAAAGAGCACATCGTGAAT
The DNA here is from genome assembly GCA_027296025.1 of bacterium. Classification (GTDB taxonomy): domain Bacteria; phylum Krumholzibacteriota; class Krumholzibacteriia; order WVZY01; family WVZY01; genus JAPUJU01. The sequence continues at coordinate 4,258 of JAPUJU010000021.1, read as the reverse complement.
GAGGGCGATGATCGCAGCGATCGCAAAGCGGAACTGAAACCGCCACCCAATGTAGACAACGATCCCGAAGAGCGAGTAAATGATTGCCCAGAACGCCGCAGTCTTCAGCTCGCTTCCGATCTTCGGGCCAACCGATTCGACCCGGCGCATGTCGACGCCCGGCCACGCCTCATGGAGGACCCTCTCGATCTCCCGCGACGCTTCAGAGGCGTCTCCGATCGCTTTCACTTTGATGAGGATGTCCGTGTTCGACCCGAAATGCGTGACCTCAGCTCCTGCAAAGCCCGCGGCGTCGATGGCGTCGCGAACTTCCTGCAGTGGCACCTCGTTTGCAAAACCGATCTCGACGAGTGTACCGCCCGCAAAGTCGATACTCGTTTTAAAGCCCTTGTGAATCCCGACCGAGACGAGACCTGAGAGAATCAGAACCGCGGAGAGAATCGCGGACTTCTTTCGCAGGCCGATGAAGTCAACGTTCGGGTGTTTTAGAATCCGCATCGTTAGAGAATTCCTCTCAGACTAGATACTGAGCTTCTTAAGTGACCAGCGCCCCGTTATCATCTGGAAAACAATTCGCGTACACATGAGCGCTGTAAACATACTGGCGATAATTCCAATGCTGAGCGTCGTCGCAAATCCCTTGATCGGTCCCGTCCCGAACTGCCAGAGCACGAACGCAGTGATCAGTGTCGTCAGGTTTGCGTCGAGAATCGTTGTGAACGCGCGATCGAAGCCGCTGTCGATCGCGCTTCGGACGGTCTTCGCCTTCGCGAGTTCTTCGCGGATGCGTTCGAAGATCAGCACGTTCGCGTCGACCGCCAGACCGATCGTCAGAATCAGCCCTGCGATACCGGGCAGCGTGAGCGCCGCCCGCAGCTGGGTGAGGACGGCCATCACGATGATCAGGTTCAGAACGAGCGCGCCGCACGCGAGCAGTCCCGACCCTTTGTAATAGATGAGCATAAAGAGCAGGACCAGGGCGAACCCGAGTACGGCTGCCCGAACACCGAGCACGATCGAGTCGTGTCCGAGTGTCGGGCCAACGGTGCGCTCTTCCTTGATTTCGAGAGGTGCCGGCAGGGCTCCCGCACGAAGAATGATGGCGAGGTCGTTCGCCTCCTCGTCCGTGAACTGTCCGGTGATCCGGCCTTCGCCGCCCGGGATTTTTGATTGAACGACCGGAGCCGACGTAATCAGACTGTCGAGCGAGATCGCGATTCGCCGGCCGATGTTGTCGCCGGTGAACCGCGCGAAGATCATGCCGCCTGCACGGTCGAGCGTGAAACCGATATTGAGCGTGCTCGGATCATCCGGGTCGGGGCGCGTGGTCGCATTGACGAGATGATCGCCCGAAAGCGTGGGTTTTTTCTCAATAAGGTACAACAACCGGCCCTGTCCCCCGCCCTGAATGGGTTTTGAAATGTTTTCCCACATGAAAATGGAATTTCTCGGAATGACGCGCCTGGCCTGCGGCGTCTGCAGGAGCAGGCTGATGGCCTCGCGGTTCCCCTCTTCGACGGCGACCGCCCCGCCGAACGCCGTCACGAGGTAGCCGGTAAACGGCGCGTCTTCGCTGCCCGACCGCAGCGGCACTTCGACGTCTTCGATACCGGGAATACTCTGCAGGAGCGTATCGAACGCGGTACTGAGCGCGTCCTCCGGCGCTGCATCGCTCACCGCTACGTCCGCACCGTCCAAACCGATCGAGGCGTCCTCTTCGTCCGTGGCGGTCGAATCGATCCGCGTGCCCGTCACGGTCACGCCCTTCAGCGCGGTATCGAGATCACGCAGAACGCGTCCGAGTTCGTCGGGCTCACGCACGAGGTGAAAATCCAGTTGCGCCGTTCTGCCGATCAGTTTCCGCGCGCGCTCAGGGTCCTCCAGGCCGGGAAGCTGAACGATGATTCGTTTTTCACCCTGCTTTTGAATGACCGGCTCGGACACGCCGAACTGGTCGACGCGGTTACGAATAATCTTGATCGCTCGATCGAGCGCGTCTTTTTTCGCATCGTCATTCAGACCGGAATCGTCAATCTCGAGGACGAGGTGCATACCCCCCTGAAGATCGAGTCCCAGCTTGATCACCGAGTCGAGGTAGCGGTCTTTTTCCACCTTCGTCAGGTTTTCGCGAACCTCGGCCGGCATCGTGTAGTACTTGATGGTCGGATAAAGAAGCCACGCGCAGTACCCGAGCACGACGACGATCAGTATGTGTTTCCAGTATTTTGTCATTCAACAGATCCTCAAAGCGAACTCGTATCGAGCCCGCGGCCGCTGTGCAACTGCCGGTGGCGAGCCTTCATTCCCGGGTCACATCCTGTCACACTTCCAGACCTGACGGACGAGCCGAGCAGAGCGCCTTCCCTCGCGAGAAAATTCGAAAGTGGAGTTCAGGTGAGAAGTCGATCGAGTGGAAAATTATACATTTTCCTCCCCCGGAGTCAACGGAAAATCAACAGCCACACGGACTAGGAGCGACCGCGGGCGTTGGTGCGGGCCCCCTCCGGGGTCGGTCGGGCCCCTTATCAGCGGCCCATGAGCCGCAACATATCCCGGACCGCCACATCGAGCCCCACGAAGACCGCGCGCGCCAGGATGGAATGCCCGATATTCAGCTCTTCGATCTCCGGTATCACGGCGACGGCCCGGACGTTGTGATAGTCGAGACCGTGCCCGGCGTGGGCGATCATCCCGAGATGCCGGACGGCAATCGCCGTATCCTTGATCTTCTGGAGTTCCTCTGCTTTCTCGGCCCCTTTCGCATTCGCGTAGGAACCCGTGTGAATTTCCACAGCCGCAAACTGCAGGTAGGCGGCCTGTTTAATCTGTTCGATATCCGGATCGAGAAACGCACACGGTTTGATCCCTGCGCTTTTCATGGTGCCGATCACTTCGTTCACAATCGCACCGGCATTAATGAGGTCCAGTCCGCCTTCGGTCGTGATCTCTTCTCGTTTCTCCGGGACCAGGGTGATCGAGTCCGGGTGCAACGCGAGGGCGATCTCCTGCATTTCGGGCGTCATGGCCATCTCGAGGTTCATCGCGGTATGAACCACTTCGCGAATCAGGCGCGCGTCCCGGTTCTGAATATGGCGTCGGTCTTCGCGCAGATGGATTGTTACCTGGTCGGCACCGGCCATCTCCACGGCGATTGCAGCCGCCACCGGATCCGGCTCGTATGTTTTGCGCGCCTCGCGCAGCGTGGACACATGATCCACGTTTACCCCTAATCGAACCATCGCCGTTTTCCTTTCAGTTTGCCAGCTCCGACACAAAAACCACTTCGACGCCGGATTGTTTGAGCATGTGTTCTGCCGATCTGATTCCCTCCAGCGTCCATGCCTTCGGGTGGCCGATGCCGATCGCCGACCCTCTCCGCTTCGCCAACGCGATCAATCGATACACGCGTTCCTCGACAACCGCTTCTTCATCCGTGCCAGCATCGAGAAAGATGTCGTTGCGCGCGGCGGGTACACCGAGGGATCTGGCGGTAGTATACGCGATGGAGTTGGGGGAAGTCAAAGAGTCGAGAAAGAAGAGGTCCTCTCGCTTGAGAACCCTGAGCACCGTTTCCATGACCGCCCGATCCTGCGTGGCGCGCGACCCCAGATGATTGTTCACCCCGGCGATTCCGGGGCTGCCGTCCACGTAGCGATTTAGAAGATCGGTGATCTCGGAGCGGTTCATGTCCGTGCTGATCCACGGGACGTCCGATCCATGCGCCTCCGCTTCCATCGGCAGGTGCAGGATCACCTGTTTGTCCAGCTCACGCGCCCTCTTCGCCGTGTACGCGGAGTGGCGAAGCGTCGGTATGACGGCGATCGTCACCGGAAAGTCCAGGCTGAGGAATTCCTCGATCAGCTCGCTCCGCGAGTATCCGAAGTCGTCAATAACGATGGCCACGCGCGGATTCGGGTGCTGCCGCTGCGCGATGAAGGGGCCCTCTAATTTTCGTACGATACGAATCCGGTGGGTCGGGAACTTGTGCGTTCCGAGCTCGAAGGTCACGAGCGCGCCCTTATTTTTCTCCTCAGCGATACGGACGACGGCGCCCGCGGACTCGACGGCCCGCGTCAGCGCAAGGTTGATCCGCTGTGATGCGCTCGCCCTCGACAACGGTGAACCCGGTCGTTTCGGAGAGGCTTTCCAGAAGCGCAAAGTCTTTGAAAACACCGTAAAGCGCTTCATCCAGATCGCCCTGCACCTGTGCGTGGTACTGCACGACGCCGCGGTCGATCAGGAACACCCGGCCTTCGGG
>JAPUJU010000209.1 GCA_027296025.1 bacterium | reverse complement strand
CCGTATCGAAGATCCTCTTTTTCCCATTCCCGGCACCACGATTGAGGTACTTGAGGGCGAGAGCATGATCTGGATCCCATTTGAGGGCTTCGGTGAAACTCTCGACGGAGGTGCTCTTCAATCCGGCCTGGTAGTACACGAACCCCAGGTTGGCGTGGTAGTCTGCATTGTAGAATTCCATTTCGATCGCCTTCTTGCACATATCACGTGCCTCGTGGAGCCGTGTGCTGAGCGCGCCCAGGGCGAACCCGAACGAGCTGAAGTACGCCGGGTTGGAGTCATCGTACTTGACGGCGCTCTCGAGTAGAACCACGGCCTTGTCGTAACGATTCTGCTTCATAGCGACGCGTGCCTGCTCGAACGCAAGTTTGGCGGAACGGCGATCCGCTTCCTTGGTCGTACTCTGCTGTCCACCTCCGCCTTTGGACTTCAGCAGCTCATCGAACTCCCGCCGTTTGACTTGATCACTCAAAACGGCGTACGCCTCGTTTATCAACTTGAAGTCAATCTCCTCCGCAGACGCCGTTTCGCTTCCATCCTTCGCGACATCCGGATGGTGGAGCTTGGCCAACTTGAAGTACGCCTTCTTGATCGCATCCTCGGAAGCCGTAGGCCAGACAAGAAGTATCTGATAGTAATCAACGAACTTTGGTTTTTTCGCCATGAGACCTACTTCCGATCCATGACCGCTTCAAGTTCGGTCTGCAGGTTCAACGCGAGCTGGTTCTCTGGCTTGACGCCGAGCACGTGCTCGATGTGCGTCTGTGCCTCTTCGTACCGATCGCAGTCATAGAGGGCAAGTGCGAGATTGAGCCGCGCCTTCATGTAGTAAGGATTGATCTTCAGAGCAACCTCGAATTCCTTGATTGCGTCGCCTGACACTCCGTGGTTTCCGTAAGCAATGCCCAGGTAGTTGTGAAGATCCGCATAGTCGGGCTTGAGCGCGATCGCTTTCTTCAGCTCGCGGATTGCCTCCGCATTGTTTCCATTCTGGATCGCCTCGATGGCAACTTCACGGCTGACCTGCGCCGAACTCGGACGCTCTTCGAGCAGCTCGTGAAAAGCGCGCTTGATGGAGTCATCATTTTCGCGAATTTTCAGCAACTCTGTCAGTTCCGAGAGGCTGTCAGCGTAGAACTTCGGGCAGGACTCCCTCGCAACGTTCAGGGACTGGACGGCGAAGTTCGCCTCGCCGGCAGCGTGCTGAGCGCGGGCGAGACTGACTCTTGCCATGAAGTATTTCTCATTGATACCCAGCGCCTTCTCGAAATGTTTGGCTGCATCTTCGACTCTCCCGGAATCCATGTAGAGCGTTCCGAGTTGGTGGCGGAGGTCCGCGAACCCCGGTTTCAACGATACAGCGCGCTCCATTTCGAGCAGTGCCTCGGACAGGTCGCCTTCATTCAGGCTCTCTCTGCTTAGCGCAACGTGGGACTCACATGCGAAAAGCTCAATAGTCGGCATGTCGAGGTTCTCATCCGAGACCTCGCGCGACATGAGATCGTCCAAAATAGCGAGGGCCTTTCGGTAATGCCCTTCATTGAACAAATCGAGGGCTTTCGAATAATCGTTTCTGGGAATGAACTTGAAAAATCGCTTTAGGAACATTGCCAAACCTCTTGGGCGACGTAAGTGATTATCATTTATATCGTTAGGCACAGTGGCGGATGTCTGCCCGGCTGGGCATGTATCCGTCGAAATTAAGCAATAATAGGGCCAAACGAAGGTTCGGGGAGCGCTTCCGGCAGGACGCGGAATGCGTTTTGCCTGAGGGAGATAGATAGAAATCGCCGTCCGCTGAGGAACTAGCGACCGTGCATGCGGCGAATCCGGGCGCGCCGCTCGGTCGTGTGGTAGTTAACCGACGAGTAGGTTGGCCTGGCTGTCACAACAAGGACGTAATCGCAACTCTCAACCGGACACGGGAGCTCGTACTCGTAGAGCTTGAAGCGCCGGGTGACCCGGCCGGATTCCGTGAACCGCTCCTTTTCGAATATCTTCGCTACCTTTCCGCTCTCCGTCTGCAGGCTGACCGTGACATCCGAATGCTCCGTGAGCAGGTACTTGACCATGAGTTCCAAGTACCCTTGCTGCGGCCGCCATGTCACTACGATGTTCCGCACATCCGTACCGACCCAGAAGTAACTCGCCCCGGCCTTTTCTGCGACAAACACCTGCCCGAACCGCCGGTAGATCGCGATGCCCCGGGGCTCGATCAGGTCTTCCCCCGTTCCGGTACCGCAGCCAAATCGCGTAATATATCGGAGGTGCCGATCGAACTTGTAGATGCAGCCACCGATCGTGTCGGTGACGTAGACATTGGAGTAGTAGTCGACAGCGACGTAGAAGAAGCCACCATCATTTCCGGACACTTCGCGGAACTCCCATGTCCTCAGAGGCTCCCCCTCGAGGTCGAACTGGGTCAAACGCTGGTGGAGCGAATCGGTGACAACCACGAAGCTTGAGCCGTAGTGGTTCCAGTCCGAGCCCGAAATTGCCGCGACTGCGAAGGGCGCTCTTACGTTGCCCGTGAATTCCCGTACAAGGTTTCCGAACAGATCCGTCACTACGATCCGGTCATTACCAGTGTCAGCGATGTACACAGATCCGTCTTCGATACAGACCCCCGACGGCGAGCGCAACGCCGTGCCCGTGCTGGAGAGATCGATGCCTTTGACAGGCAATACCCGGTTGTCCCGGTTTCGGAGGAACACGACGCGGTCGTTCCCCTTATCGGCGACAATCACATTACCGGCGGCATCTGCTGCAACGCCGGCGGCATCTTTGAACTCGCCAGCACCGCTACCGGGTTTGCCGAAGAAGCCGAGGCTCGTCATTGACTTGTTATAGAAAATCTCCCCTGTCCCGGAGTTCACACCGTACACCGTGAGCTCATCATCGTCACCAGTTCCACTCTTGTCGTTGAAAACCAACTTCACCGCCGCAATGCCGGTCGGATCCGAAAACTTTTTCTTGTAACCGGAATAGAACCCCAGGTGGGTCTGCTTAACACGGTTGAGTCCCAGAGTGTGTTTCCACGGCGGCGGCACCAGTGTCGTCGGCGGGCCGTCCTGTGCGGCAAAAGCGTGCCTAATCAGGAACGGGACCGCGGTCGTGACCAACAAAATAAAAATCGTGGTATATGTGCGCTGCTTCCACGACGCGTTTGACATATTCTCTCGTTTCTCCGTAGTCGATCCCATCGACTTTTGCGATGCTGCTCTGTTCGCTTCCCCGAAACCAGCGCTTGGCATTTCCAAAGCCGGCGTTGTACGCCGACAGCATCATCAGCGCATCGTCGTTCGAACGATTGAGCAGGTGTGACGCGTACCAGATACCGAACGTCAGATTTACATCAGGTGACAACAGGTTCGGCTCCACACCGTCCGGAACTCCCAGACGGATCGCAACCTGTTCTCCCGTCGACGGCATGAGCTGCATGAGCCCCATAGCGCCCGCTCGGGAGACGGCATTCAAGTCGAACATGCTCTCTTTCCGCATCATCGCGTACACAAGATGCGGGGAGACACCGTACCGGGCACAGTTCTCGAACACGAGCGCCGGGTACGGAATCGGATGCATGAGCACGGCAAAATAGGACTCGAGCTCCTTGCGCTTCCTCGGAATGAACGAGTAGTACACTCGCTGAAACGAACGCACACTCTTCCAGTGAATCGCGTAGTCGTCGTACAGGATCCCGAGTTCAAACGAAACGCGTGGAGGAAGGTGGCGCGTGCTTTCCAGAAAGTGCAGCTCGACTTCGGCCCAGTCCCGGAAGCCCATCTGCAGGAACTGGCGCCCCCGCTCAAGGTAGCGCACTTCGGTCTGCAGGCGTCCGTCGTCTTCGAGCGCACCCAGTTCGTTGCGAATACTCGTGTATGCTCGCTGGCGTTGCTCGAATGTGATCTTGAGAAACTCGAGGAGCCCACCACTGCCGTACAGGGCGACGCGGCCGTTGCTGGACGTAATCGGCTGGTCGAACGTACTTTCGACGGCAGGATCAAGGTAGAAAGAATTTGGATTTACTTCCCGGATTTCGTCCTCGATCTTGCTCTCTTTCTCCGTCTTCCCCATTCGCCGGTAGGTATCGGAAAGGTAATACAACATTTCTTCACTCGTACGCCCGCTCCGTTGCAGTGACTTCTCGAGAATCGACGCGCCAGCTGCCAATTGTCGTCGCTCGATGTGGTAGAACGCCATGTGCATGGTAGAGCGCTTTGCATACTTGTTCGTCGGGTAGACATCGATCACGCGATCGAATATTTTCATCGCTTTCTCGCGGTTGCCGTTCTGCAGATACATCTCTGAGGCCACGTAGAGCGCTTCAGCCGCTTTGGCGTCATACGGAAACGATGTCGCAAACGCTACGTACGCGTCGGCGGCGCGAACCCGCTGGCCGGTCTTTCTGAAGATTCTCGCGCGGAGCAACTTCGCCGTCCGTTCGAGCGAATCCTCACTGAACTCATTCTGCAGAAGCTTGAAAGATTTGCTGTATCTCTTTTCGCGATACAGCACATCCGCGCGGTACAACATGTGCCGCTCGCGACCCTTCTGGTCGAGGACGCGCGTGTCAAGCGCGGTGATCAGCCGTTTGGCGTCGCCGAGACGTCCCTTGTGAAGGAACATGCCACACATCTCGAGGAGCGCCTCATCTGGAAACTCATCGACCGGCACGTTCAGTGTCAGCGCTTCGGCAATGTCCACAGCCAGATGCCGGGTCCGTCGATCCTTCATCAACGCCATTCCACGCTCCGTAGCTCTGATTGTGTCGCCGATGACGAACAACAGATCCACCTCCGCAATCAGAACCGGGGCGAGCTTCGACGACCGGGTACGCCGCGCCTTCAGAATCTCGATCAATCCGAGGCCTTTCTCGAACTCTCCCCACTCCACGTAGGTATCCAGCAATTGCTCTTCAAAGCGTGGTGAGAGCGAAAGCGGAATACCCTGCACGAGCCGCTTCTCACCAACATCGCACGCATCCTCGAACCGTCCGGTGGAACGAAGCGCCTCGACCGCAACGAGATCCTTGTATGGTTCGAAGGCGGGGAACGGAATCGAGTCGATCAGCGCGAGAAACTCGAGTGCGCGTTCCGGCCTCCCGGACAACAGGTTCAGGCGCGCGCGTTGAAGACAAAGTGTGTAGTAGTGCTCGCCGCTGCCCGAGTATGTCTGTAGCGCGAGGACACTGTCCGCCCGCTGATACAGCCCTATCTCGCTCAGCACCCGCGCCTCAAACCGCTCGACCTCGGGATCGACGACCTCGTCTGAGGCACGCTGCCGCAGAACATCGTACGCCAGTTTGTGCTCGCCGAAGAGAGCGAGGAGGCGAGACCCGCTCCATCGATCATCGATGTCGATGCTTTCGCCCCGCAGGCTCTGTGGTGATTTTTCCGCCAGGAGCTCCATTGCGGACTCCGCGAATAGACTCTGGGGAAAGAAAAAGTGTGTGAGAAGAATCAGAAAAGGGGCGAGCGTTTTGTGTGCCATAGACGTTGTGTCACCGCCAGAGCTGGTGGAGACGCAAGGGACACGGGTTCGGGTTGCGTCCAGATGTCCTCCTATTCCCACTCGATCGTGCTCGGTGGTTTGGAGCTGATATCGTAGACGACCCGATTAACTCCCGACACTGAATTAATAATACGGTTTGACGTCTCTTGCAAGAACGCATTGTCGAGTTTCGCCCAGTCCGCTGTCATGCCATCCGTGCTCGTGACGGCTCTCAAGACAATGGTAAAATCGTACGTTCTCGCGTCGCCCATCACCCCGACACTGCGCACCGGCAGGAGTATGGCTCCCGCTTGCCAAACTTCATCGTAAAGGCCCCAGCTCTTTAGGCCATCGATAAAAATCTTGTCCGCCTGGCGCAAAATGGCGAGTCGCTCTTCAACGACTTCCCCCACTACCCGAACTGCAAGTCCTGGGCCAGGAAAAGGGTGCCGTCCGAGCTGTACGTCGGGCAGCCCGAGTGCGCTGCCGATCTCGCGAACCTCGTCCTTGAACAGCATTGAGAGCGGCTCGACAAGTTCAAAGTCGAACGTCTCGGGAAGACCGCCCACATTGTGGTGGGTCTTGATCGTGACGGACGGGCCAAACGTCGAAACGCTCTCGATGCGATCGGGATAAAGCGTTCCTTGCGCCAGAAACTCGAAGGGTCCCTTGAGGGCACTGACCTCTTCGAAGATCTCGATGAACAGCTTCCCGATCCGTTTGCGCTTTTCCTCGGGATCGGTGACCCCTTTCAGTCGTTCCAGAAAACGATCGCGCGCATCGACGAAAACGAGCGGCGCGGTTAGCTGATCGTTCAATACCTTTCTTACGGAGTCCGCCTCCCCCTCTCGTAAAACGCCATTGTCCACGAAGACGCACATCAGCTGATCACCCACCGCCCGGTCCACAATGGCCGCCGTTACTGCGCTATCGACACCGCCGCTGACCGCGCAGATCACACGTCTATTACCAATTTGTTTGCGCAGCTCGGCAACTTTTTCTTCGACGATATTTCCCGCCGACCAGTCTCTCTCGCAGCCGCAGATGTTGAACACGAAGTTCTGCAGAATATTCTCGCCGTGTTCGGTGTGGTGCACTTCCGGATGGAACTGCACCGCGAACATTCCCTTTGCCTCGTGGGCGAATGCTGCTATCGGACAGTCGTCGGACGTTGCAAGAACCTCCATTCCCGGTGACGGTTCCAGGACTTTGTCGCCGTGACTCATCCAGACGCGAAATTTCTCCGGTGTGCCGGCGAGCAGCGTCGATTGTCCGCACGGCGTTACGTTTGTGTGTCCGTACTCGGCGACGTTGGACGGTTCGACCTTCGCTCCAAGGTATCTGCCGAGCAGATGTAGTCCGTAGCAGATCCCGAGCACCGGAATGTCGATGGACTCGAACCAGTCGGGAAGGCCTGGAGCCGACTTGCCGAAGACACTCGACGGTCCCCCCGACAGAATGATTCCCTTCGGACGGGACGCGAGCACGTCTTCCTCGCTCGCCGAGAAAGGAAGGATCTGCGAATACACTTCGTTCGACCGTATCCGGCGCGCAATGAGTTGAGTGAACTGGGATCCGTAATCGAGAATGACGATACCGCGATGGGCCGTACTCATGTGTCACCTACAAGTGGCGGAAGTGCCGGCGTCCCGTGAAAATCATGCTGATGTTTGCTTCATCGGCCGCTTCGATAACTTCCTGGTCACGAATCGATCCGCCCGGCTGAATGATCGCGGTGATTCCCGCCTTGGCCAGCGTTGCAACGCCGTCCGCAAACGGAAAGAACGCGTCGGATGCGGCGGCCTTTCCAATCAGGGAGAACTTCGCGTCGTACGCCTTGCGTGTCGCGATTTGCGAAGAGTCCACACGGCTCATCTGTCCCGCCCCAATTCCCACGGTACCCTCCTCATCCGCAATAACGATAGAGTTAGACTTGACGTGCTTCGCGACTTTCCATCCCATGCGGCACGCTTTGAACTCCTTGTCGGTCGGTTCTCGTTTCGTGACGACCTCAAGCGCATCCAGCTCGGGAAAACCCGCATCGGCTTCCTGCAGGAGAAAGAACCCTTCCACCATCAGACCGACCCGGCCACCGCTGTCACCAATCCAGTACACATCCGGGATCGATATGACACGCAGGTTTTTCTTCTTCGTGAATACCTTGTGGGCCCCATCGCTGAATTCGCGGGCGACCACCACTTCGAGAAAGAGCTGATTGAGCTCCTCCGCCATTTCTCCGCCGACCGGCCCATTGATCGCCACGATGCCGCCGAACGCGCTCACCCGGTCCGTGGCAAGAGCCCTTCGAAACGACTCGTTGACCTCACCACACCAGGCAGCGCCGCACGGGTTGGTGTGTTTGATGATACCGACGCTTCCCGGACCCAGGTCGCGGGCGAGTCCGAGTGCTCCAATAAGATCAAGGTAGTTGTTGAACGAAAGTGCTTTTCCCTGGTGCTTCTCGAGGTTGAGCATGGGCGAGTCTTCGCTCGTGCTGTAAGCGGCGGCGAACTGGTGGGGGTTCTCACCGTAACGGAGGTCGGCTACTTTGAGTAGTGACACGCTCATGTGCAACGGTGTTTTCTCCGAACCCGCCTCCTCATTGAAATACGACTCGATCGCCGCATCATACGTGGAGGTCATTGTGAACGCCTTGCGCGCCAGCACTCTTCGTGTGTCTACCGTGGTGCCTCCGGTCGCGCGAACCTCTTTCGTCACGGTGGCATAGTCCAGTGGATCCGTCAGCACGGTCACGTCCCGAAAGTTTTTGGCGGCGGCCCGCATCAGAGTAATCCCGCCTACGTCGATGAACTCGACCATTTCCTCTTCCGACAGTCCGCCCTCACGATACTTCTCCTTGAACGGATACAGATTCACCACGACGAGGTCGATCGGCAGGATGTCCCGTTCCTTCAGTTGCGCGTTGTGGTCATCGATGCTGCGGTTGGCGAGAATGCCCGCGTGAATTTTCGGATGCAGTGTCTTGACGCGGCCACCAAGAAGCTCGTCGCTGTCCGTATACTCCGCAATCTCTATCGCGTCGACGCCGTTGTCACTGAGAAACTTTCGAGTCCCGGAGGACGATAGAATTTTCACATCGTTCTCCTGGAGCGCCTTTGCGAGATCGGCAAGCCCCGACTTGTCCGATACGCTGATCAGGGCCGTTCTTATCCTCCTGCTCACAGTATCTTCTCCAGATTGATTTGGGGAAAGAGCCGCGTGCACGCTTCACGGTATCTTTCGAGCGTGCGTGTTATGATTTCAGTGGGTAGCTTCGGGCCGGGCGGATTATGATCCCAGCCGGTTTCGTCGAGGTAGTCCCGAACGAACTGCTTGTCGAAACTGTTCTGGGAACGGCCCGGTTCGTACTCGTCCTGAGGCCAGAAGCGCGACGAGTCGGGTGAGAGAATCTCATCGATCACGATGATCTTTCCGTCGATTTCACCGAACTCGAACTTCGTGTCGGCGAGAATGATGCCACACGATTTTGCATGCTCGTGTGCTCTCTCATAGATTTCCAGACTTTTTGAGCGGAGATCTTCGGCAATATTTTTCGGAACAATCTTTGTCATCTCGTTGAAAGAGATGTTTTCGTCGTGACCGGTATCCGCCTTTGTCGCTGGCGTGAAGATCGGAGCCGCCAGACGATCGGATTCCACGAGACCTTCGGGGAGTTCGATACCACAGACCGCGTTCGAGGTCTTATATTCTCTCCAGCCCGAACCGGCGAGGTAACCGCGAACGACACACTCGACATCGTAGCGATTCGCCTTTCGAACGAGCATGCTTCGTCCGACGAGTTCTTTGCGGCCGGCAAACGGTTCCGGATATTCCGCTACGTCAGCGGTGATGAAGTGCGTTTTCAGGTCGTCGCCGAAAAACGTGTACCACCCGAGCGTCATCTGTTGAAGTATGATGCCCTTCCCCGGAACCGGGTCCGGCATGATGACATCGTACGCACTCACTCGATCGGTAGTCACGATCAGCAGCGTCTCGCCGAGGTCGAACAAATCCCTCACCTTCCCGGTCATATCCGGTTCGAGGCCGTGGTCTCGGGTATCCATCAGAACGTTTACCATCGTTATCCTTTTCTGGAAAAATCGTTACCGAGAATCCGGACGCGTCGGCCTTCCTGCAGCAACCTTCCAGTCGCGAACAGTTCTACCGCCTCTACATAAATCCGGTGTTCCTCTTTGTTGACCTTCTGAAGCAGCGAGTTCTCATCGTCGTCGTCATCCACCGGCACTGCGGCCTGCAGGATGATCGCACCTCCGTCGACCGTTCGATCGACGAAATGCACCGTACACCCGGACACTTTTGCACCGTACTCGAGCGCCTGTCGCACGCCGTGGAGACCCTTGAAGCTGGGAAGCAGGGTCGGGTGAATGTTCATAATGCGTCCCTCAAAACGATCGAGCAGGGGCCCCTTGAGGATCCTCATAAAGCCGGCCAGGACGATCAGGTCCACGCCGCGCTTCTCACAGATATCTACGATTTTGAGCTCATCGGCCTCCGGGAGGCGCCCCTTCTTCTCGGTCACGGGCACTGTGAACGACTCGATCCCATCGTCCGCCGCAAGTTCCAGTGCCGGCGCGGCCGGATTGTCAGTGATCAGGCAAATCACGCGTGCCGGAAAGTTTTCATCGCGGCACGCGCCCGCGATCGCTTTGAAATTACTCCCACGCCCCGACGCAAGAACGGCAACTCTACACCGTTGATCCGGCACTTTTCCCTCCTGTTAGTCCAATGGAATGAGGCCAATATAGCACCTTCATCCCCGTAATCGCATCAAAAATCTAGAAAACCGAACACGTCATCCACAGGTTCTGCGAAAGAAAATATCATCACCACTACCCCAATCGCCCGCACCCACCAACCACCCCGGCCGACCCACGCGCAGGCAAGTCCCGCGTAGTACACGCCCGCATTCGGCGGCGAAAGTTCCAACAACTGCGGACACATCGCTGCGACCGCGACGACCGTGTCCGCGAACAGACGACAGAGCGGGTCGAGGAGCCCGCAGGCCCAGATCCCGGCGTCGGCGTGCACGAGCGAGAGCATCGCCGCCAGTGCCGAGCCCATCAGCACGACCGCGACGGCCGGCACGCAAACGAGCGTCGCCACCGGCGACATCAGACTGATCTGACCGAACACCTCGAGAATGATCGGGGCGACGAAAAGCTGCGCCGCGCAACTGATTCCGAGCGACGCGCTGACCATTTTAGCCACGCGCCGGGCCCGGGAGCGTCCATCGGACGACGGCATCCTCGCCACACAGTGGAGGACTGCAAACGTCGCGACGAACGACAGCTGGAAGGACAGGCCATAGATAACGTACGGCCGCCACAAGAGGATGAGGACGTAGGCGCCGGCAAGAGAGTTGAGACCACTCATCGGACGTCGGGCAAGACGCGCGGCGACCATCAACACGACCATGATGAGCGCCCGCGTCAAAGAAACAATCGAACCCACCGTCCCCACGAAGGCGCCGAGCACGACGATAAGGGTAGTGGGAGACGAACGCCCGAGAAGGCGCTGGAACCCCAATACGGCCGCAACGACGAGTCCGAGATGGAAACCGCTCAACGCCAGAAGATGAGTGATGCCCAGAGACTTGAAGGCTTCCCGCACGTTCGTCTGCAGTGCGCTGCGTTCTCCGAGCAGGAGCGCAAGCGGCAAACCGGAAGCGGCCCCGAACCCCCTGGCAAGCTGTTGCCGGATACGATCGTGCAACGGCCAGAAGAACCCTCGGATGATCGGGTTTCCACCGTGGCCCCCAAGCTCCTCCGCACTGCCGACCGCACGTACTTCCCCGGCGGCGCCCAGCGACATCAAGTACACGGACGCCTCTCCTGGCAGGCGACCCGCGACGCGCGTCAAAGGCCCACGAACGAGGAGGCTCTCACCGTAGTCGATCGTAAAACTTCTCGCGCGAATGCGAAGCACCATCGGCGCTCCGTTGACATAGGTGTTCAGTTCGAACGTCTGCCTTCCGTACCGGAGGGTCGGAAAACTGCTGACGACACCACGCACGACGAGCGTGTCCCCCTCGTGCAACGCGAGCATCGCCGCCCGCTCGTCATAGGTACGGATCACATGTAGTTCTCCGTCTTTTACGACGACGTTTAGCCTGTGTGTCAATTCTTCCGTGCCCACTACTTCTTCGCCCAAAAAGTAGGTGATGTGCGTTTTGCTGTTTACCGCGACCTTTGCATCACCGTTTTTTGTTAGCAACGAGGTTATGTGCCCGGTTGTGCTTGAACAAACGGTGAATGCCCCGGATCCGAAGCAGGGATTAATGTCGTCCCATGTGTCGATTTGGATT
>JAPUJU010000208.1 GCA_027296025.1 bacterium | reverse complement strand
CGAGGACGCGATCGCGATTCTATCCTCGATAACCAGTCCAGCGGCCTCACCCTCGGTGTCTATCGCCAGAGCCTTTTCGTAATACGTCTGTGCCTTTCTTGACTTGCCAAGAAAAAGCGCGGCTTGGCCGGCGACAATCGCGGCGTGCCGAACCGTTGCAATGGCGCCCGTTTCTTCGCCGATTTCGATCGCCCGTTCGGCACTTGCGAGCGCGCGGTCATACGCACCGAGCGAGAAGTAAAGGGAGCCAAGGTGTGTGAGTGCGTCCGTCTCGAAGTCCGGGTTCTCCAGTGCCCGCGCAAGTTTCAGGTACGCGAGGTAGTCGTCGCGCGCACGGTCGAATTCGCCGATGTACTCATACAGGAGACCCCGATCGGAATGGAATCTGGGTTTCTTTGACGGGTCCGGATGTTCTTTCAATATTCTTTCGCAGACTGAGAGTTCGTCGAGCGCCTCTCCATATCGCCCCATCTCGAGGAGGTTCGTCGCCAGGTTCGAGCGAAGCACAATTTCATCCGAGGGCTCATCAAGATGACGCAGAATCTCGATCCCGCGGCGATACGTCTCATTCGACGCATTCAAGCGCCCCATCTCGGAGTACATCGTCGCCACGCCATTCAGCGCGCGCATGGTGCCGGCAACATCGCCGCTGTTTTCCGCAACGGTGAGAGCGCGCTCATACAGGTCGCGCGCAGAAATCGGGTCGCCAACCACCGAATAGAGCTGACCGAGGTATGTCATCGATGTGGCAAGATCGTCACCCGTCTTCGTGCGAAGGTCGACGGCTTGCGTGTAGAAACTCTCCGCTTCGTCGAAGTTTCCCAGATTGAGATTCACACTGCCCAGCACGTTGAGCGTCTTGCCCTCGAGGAGCCGGTCCTCTACGAGGCGTCGTGCAACCAGCGCCTGCGTGTACTGTTCGCGAGCCCCCTCCATGTCACCGAGGAACCAGTGAGCCACACCGAGACTTCCCCAGTTCACGGCGACTGAATGTTTGTCATCGATCTGTTCGTAGAGATCGCGCGCCTGATTGTAGAGTTCTATCGCATGGCCAAGCGCATCGGGTTCCTGTGTGCTCCGAAGTTCCACCGCCTGCTCTTCGAGCGAACGCGCGTCGCGCCGGATGGCACGTTCTTTCGTGCCCCACCTGCGGCTTGTTTCCAGAAGTCGTTTGGGAATGTCGGAGCCCGACTCCTCGAGATGATGCCGGACCACCTTTTCTGCAAAGTCGAGGTTCTCCTTTTCAGCAGCGGCGTCCCCTCCGTCACCGGCCCCAATCGCGTCCTCGATGAGCTGCGCTACGACCGCACCGATCAGAATCGATTGCTCCCGGACATACGCCGCCAGGGCGGCATCGCCATCCGCCCGGTCGAGTGAGTCGGCTCGAATAATTATGGAATTGAGAAGGTCCGGGTTTGCCCGAGTGGCCCCGGGATTGATGAGGGCCCCGAATAACAGTGACAGAAGAATTACAAGTACGAATCCCGGCAGGGAGCGTGGCATAACTCTAAGTCCTTGGTAACGCTCACAGAACGATGGGCTGATGACATCCACCGTGCTCTTCGGCTGCGCTCAAAAGTGGTGTGTCATCATACCACGATTCTGACCCGGATACCACGATTCTGACCCGGTGTAAACTCTTCGCTACAGCGGCACTTGCCACTTGACCACAGCCCGCGTACGTCCGCCGGATCGGTCCCGCTCTTGCAGAAGGAAAATACTCGATGGGCCCGACCTCGGGAGACGTTGTGGTGGAAAGCGTATCATTTTTAATGACAATCAGTTACAGATGGGAGGGCCGGTAGGAAGAGGAATTGCCGCGCCGGCGCCCGGGAGAACATCATGTATTGCACAACCTGCGGAAAGAAACTGCAAAACGCCGTGAACTACTGCCCTTCGTGCGGGGCCGGTCAGAACGCATCCAACGTCGCAACGATGACGGACCCCGCCGAGAGCGGCCGGTCTTCGGCCTCATCGTCTACCCCGGTTCTGACGATCAAACCGATGTTCATCCCGGCCATGACAATTCTGTCGATCTTGCCGCTTCATCTCTTCATGACATTGTGGGGAGCGATGTTCTTCGGCGGTTTCGCGACCGTGGGTCTCGGCGCGATCATGGATTTTCCCAGATGGGTCCCGTTCGTCGTCGCGGGATCGGTGTTTTTTCTCGGAATTCCCCTCATCGCCTACGTCACGAGACTCAAGACGTACGCCAGAACGACATACACGTTCTATCCGACGAAGCTCGAATATTACGAAGGGTTCTTTACGGTCGAAGAAAAAACAATCGACTACGCCAACGTGACTGAGGTGAACCTTCGCAGGGGTGTTTTTCAAAAGATGTACGGCCTGGGCACAATCGTCCTCTCGACACCCGCGACAACGCACGCGAGCGGCCGCGTTCGATCGGGAATTCATCTCCGTGACATCTCGAATCCCGATCGCGTATACAGGCAGATCAAGGACCTGTTGAAGCGCTTCTAGGGGCGCCTTCGCCGCCCGGGTTTCTGCACAGCTTGCGAAACATCTCCCGTTGCGCTACCATCAGCCGAGTTCCGTCGGCAATGTGCGCCCGTCCGCAGCGAGCCATGGCCCCCGAACACGCTCTCCGAGCAGCCCGCCCACCCACCGGGGCCCAAAAGATCCGTTTTTGGCGCAAACTCTTTGGGCGCCTCGAGTGTACAAGTACGGGTGGGAGGCCCCTTGACAAGGTGCAGGGGCTTCCATACGTTGATCTGTAGTAGCTCGAAGGACACCATGCATCGCTCTTTAGTCGCCTGTTTTGTTGCAATCACGATACTTATCGTATCGGTGCCCGCCTCTGCGTCCGACCCGTCTCAGGGCCTCAGCCTGGGTCTGCCGGAAGATCCCGTGGCCGTCGACGGGTTCGCCTCGCTCGACAAGATTCCCGGCGGAGGAACGATTCATCTCGCCGTCGCCCTGACCATAAGCGGCGACTGGCACGTGAACGCAAACCGTGTCAATGACGAGTTCCTCATCCCGACCGCCGTCCATGTCGATATACCGGAGGGCCTCACGGTGCGATCGATCATCTATCCTGACGGAATCGAAAAAGACCTCGGCCTCTCCGAAAACCCAATGCTTCTTTACGAGGGAAACACGTACATCGGGATCGTTGTCGACGTGGCCGAAAACGCCGAGGTCGGCAAAAGGAACGTCGGCGTGACCGTGACGTACCAGGCGTGTGACAGCGAGAAATGTCTCGCTCCGGAAGACAGACGACTCGCCATTCCGGTCGTTGTCGGGGCTCGCACCGACTTGATGGACGCAACGCACAGCGACGTGTTCGCGAACATTGATTTTGCAGGCGCAGCAATTGCGGCGACGGCCTTCGGCGCGGGCGGGGGCAGGCTCGGTGCGCTCATCGCAAAACGGGGATACATGTTCGCGTTTCTGATTGTGTTTTTGTGGGGTCTTGCCCTGAA
>JAPUJU010000207.1 GCA_027296025.1 bacterium | reverse complement strand
CTCCGACATCGATCACGTGCACGCCTTCGCGCCCCGCCGCAATGAACAGTGTCGAGGTAGCGGGATGAATATCGATTCCCCGCAATGTTCCCGACAACGGCAACACCGCCATCGTATCAGGCGCCGTGGGCACACGAATGTCGACGACGCGAAGCCCGAGCACCTGGTCGCTGACAAACGCGACGTCCCCGTGCAGCACCACATCCTGGGCGCTCCCCACTGTATTCTCCACCGCGAGTACGCGCGGTGACAAGGGATCGCTGAGCCCGAGGACGAGAAGACCCAGGCCCTCGGCCGCGACGTACGCAAGCGTGTCTCTAACCGCAACGCCGCGCGCCGTCGACGAGCCCAGCGTGTCGACCGGGACGGGCTGTTCGGGATTGCTGCGTTCGAGGACCTGTATGCCGCCGAACGCGTCGGCTACAACGATGACCGAACCGGAAACGCCAATATCCGTCGCATTCCCGGGCGTATCGACGACGCCGACGATGACCGGGCGATCTGGATCTCCGACATCGATGACCTGAACGCCTGCCGTCCCGTCCGCCACGTACAGGTAGTCACCGGCGAGAGCAGAGCGTCGCGCGCTCCCCGGCGTTTCGACATAGCCTTCCGAATGGATGAACGTGCCAAAGTCGGTGCAAACGGTAATGTCCCCCGGACCGTCGAGCATCTGAAGGAGCTCGTCCTCGGAACAACCGGCAAACGAAAGCACGAACGCCGCCAACAGCAGCACGGTATCTTTGGCAGGAATAGTCATTGTTGTCTCGATTTTCCACAACGCAGGGGTGGGACTATACGCGGACCACCAGGCAGAAAGAGCCCTTATGAGTTATCGGCCGGCCGGTACGCTTTGCGCTTCATCGTCACGATCCTTCCGAGCGTCGTGTAAAGCGCGCCGGCGAGGCGGCCAAGCGGACGAAGGCCCTCTATGTTAAGTCGGCCATTCTCGTATATCCGGTCATCGATGTGACAAAGGACGATCTCGCCGATCACCAGCGCGCCGCCGCCAGGACCGTCCGGTCCGATCGGCACGACCTTGTAAAGTTTGCACTCCATATTGATCGGTGACTCGGCCACACGGGGCGGTGTGATGATCCGGCTCGGCACCGCCGTCAGTCCGGAAACCTCGAACTCGTTCGTTCCTGGCGGAAAATCCGTCGCCGTCTCGTTCATCTGCTTGCCGATGTTCTCAGTCACGACGTTTACAACGAACTCACCGATGGCCTCGATGTTTCGAAGCGTGTCTTTCTTTTCACCGGTATCGAACCTGCGCCCGGGAGAAAAGCAGATCGTCGGGGGCGACGAGGTGATCGCCGTGAAATAGGAAAACGGGGCGAGGTTCGGCACCCCTTCCGGGGAGAGCGTCGACACGAACGCGATCGGCCGCGGAACGATCCCACCGATCATTAGTTTGTAGCAGTCCCGCGGGGACGCCGTTTTCGGATCGACAATCATCCCTACGCGTCTTCCAGCCAACTGTAGGGGTACTTCGGATCGTCCGTCTCCATCGCTGCCTGCGCAACGTTGAGCGGCTTGAACGTGTCGACCATCACGGCGAGCTCGTTCGTCTCTTTCGCGCCGAGTGCCTTTTCGGTCAGGCCCGGCTGCGGTCCGTGCGGAATCCCCTGCGGATGCAGCGTGATCGACCCGATCTCGATACCCCGCCGGCTCATAAAGTCACCGTCGACATAATAAAGCACTTCGTCACTGTCAACGTTGCTGTGCGCGTACGGAATCGGTACGGCGCCTTCATGCCAGTCGAACAGCCGCGGGCAGAACGAACAGAGCACAAACCCCGGACCGGTAAACGTCAGGTGCGTCGGCGGCGGCAGGTGAATCTTTCCGACCTTCGGCATGTAGTCGTGAATGTTGAAAATCCACGGATAGAAATAACCGTCCCAACCGACAACGTCGAAGGGGTGATGTGCCAGCGCGAAGTGCTGGAATCCCGCCTGGAGTTTCAGCAGCACGGGAAACTCTCCCCGTTCGTCCTTCGGCTCGACCCATTCCGGCACACGAAAATCGCGCTCGCTGTACGGCGCCCAGTCTTCGATCTGGCCGTGGTTGTTACGATAACGTGTCGGGACAACCACCGGGCCGCTCGATTCGACGACGAAGAGCCGGACTTCCTCGCTGAGATCGAACGTTGCCTGGTACATCACACCGCGCGGGATGGTGACGTAGTCTCCCTCGTGAAATTCGAGACGGCCGAACATGGTCTCGACCACACCCGACCCCCGGTGGACGAACATCACTTCGTCGGCCTGCCCGTTGCGGTAGAAAAAGTCCGCATTCTCTTTGGGGCACACCGTGTACATGGCCACGTCGTTGTTGAACGAGTTCGGTTGCCGCCCCGAGATCCAGTTCCCTTTCGGCGGAAACTTGAATGTCGTGAAGTGATGATGGCGATGTGGTTTTTCTTCAGTGGCTTTGAGGGGTGCCTTGACGAATTCGCCGACTGTTTTCACTTCAGTCGGCGGATAGATATGATACATGCTGGAGTGGATGTCCGAGAAGCCCTCCCGGCTCCAGTGCTGTTCGTAACGCAGCTTCTTGTCGACGCTCCAGAGCTGAGTGTGCTGCGCTTTTGGAAGCGTCCCGCGCGATAGGTAGTATGCCATGAAAAACTCCTCAACCGAGGCCGGGCCGGACAAGAAGCCACAGCCTAACTATTTGAAATGTAAGCAGTTAAATCGAACTCGGTGGCCACTCGGCCACCCCTCGCGTTCCTTCCATAGTAGCGCAAGAAGGGGTCGAAAATCAACCGCAGCCCTATCGTCGAGTCCGTCACATGCTCACCGCTTCGCGGCGGGCACCCCACGTCCCCGGCGCTTCGTCGAACCATCCGGCACAGCGCTCGCCACACTTCGAGCACCGGCCATCTCTGGAGAGCTCCCACCGCGTCAGCGTGTACCAGTCCCGCCCGATGAGCGGTTCGCCACACGCGTGACAGAGCGTCGTCCCACCGCGTTCATCATGTACGTTACCCGTGTACGCGTATCGAATACCGTTCTTGATCGCGATGTCACGCGCCCTCGTCAACGTTGCGGGTGGCGTCGGCGGGACGTCCATCATTTTCCAGTCCGGATGAAACGCGGTAAAATGAACCGGGACATCGGGACCCAGCTTCTCAACGACCCATTCGGTCAGCGCTTCGAGTTCCCCGTCACCGTCATTGAGCCCGGGAATCAGAAGGGTCGTGATCTCGAACCACACGTCCGTTTCGTGCTTGAGGTACTGAAGTGTGTCAAGCACGTTGCCGAGTTCCGCCGCGCATATCTTCTTGTAAAAATCGTCCGTGAACCCTTTCAGGTCGACGTTTGTCGCGTCCATATGCTGAAAAAATTCGACGCGCGGCTCTTCGCAGATGTATCCAGCCGTGACGGCGACGGTGTTGATACCCCGTTCACGGCACGCCTGGGCAACATCCACCGCGTATTCCAGGAAAATAACCGGGTCGTTGTAGGTGAAGGCTACACTGCGGCAACCAAGTTCCTCCGCCGCGCACGCGATCTTTTCTGGCGACGCCTCGTCGGCCAGTGTGTCGATCTCTCTGGACTTGCTGATGTCCCAGTTCTGGCAGAACTTACACCCGAGGTTGCACCCGGCCGTACCGAACGACAACACCGGCGTTCCCGGATAAAAATGATTCAGGGGCTTTTTCTCTATGGGGTCGATACAAAAACCGCTGGAGCGCCCATATGTGGTCAGGACGATCTGGTCCTTCTCACGCGCGCGAACAAAACACATACCGCGCTGACCATCCCTCAGTTTGCAGTATCTCGGGCAGACGTCACATTGTATGCGCCCGTCTGAGAGCGTGTGGAAATAGCGTCCGGCCACGACGTTCTGCGATATTTTCGTCATAAGACATCCTTCTGCAGGCCCATTACAAGTATACGTCTCGTGAACGTTGATTTCAATCGGCGAAGGGTCTATTCTCAGGTTGAAGGTAGGATCCGCAATGTCACACATGCCCCACATATTCGATACACACACTCATTTTTTCAGCCGGGCATTCTACGAGTACCAGGCCGAGCAGGTGCCGGGCGGAAATGTTTACGAACTAATGGAAAAGATGGCACGCCATGGTATCGAGATTCCGGACGGGGATCCGCTCAAGCACAGGGACCGTTTCATTGCTGAACTCGATGCAAACGGCGTGACGCGTGCAGTGGTTTTTGCGTCAGTCCCCGACGAGATGGAAGCGGTCGGCGAAGCGGCGCGCACGTCAGAGGGACGCCTCTTTCCCTACGCGGCTGTGAATCCAAGGGTGCCCGAAACAATCGAAAAGCTTGCGTCGCTACAGGATACGTACCGGTTCAGAGGGATGCTTCTCTTTCCGGCCATGCACGGATACCCGATCGGTGACCCGGCTGTGAACTTTGCCCTCGATCTCGCCTCAGACTTGGAGCTCGTCGTGTTCGTTCACTGCGGACTGCTGCGCGTGACGATTCGAGCGGTGCTCGGGCTGAGCCCGGACTTCCCCCTCGAGTACAGTCACCCGAAGGATCTGATTCCGGTGGCGAAGAGCCGGCCGAACCTGTCGTTCATTATTCCGCATTTCGGAGGGGGATTCTTTGAAGAGTTCCTGCTGGTCGGGAAGGAGTGTCCGAACGTGTACGCGGATACTGCCGGATCCAACATGTGGGGCATGTTCCAGTTTCCCGAGCTTCACCTCGATGACTTTTATTTGGACACCGTGCGAATTTTCGGCATCGAGCGGATCCTCTTCGGCTCCGATACGGCGGGCTTTCCCAGGGGGTATCGCAAAGACGTTCTGAAGGCCCAGGTTCGCGCGATGCATGACGCGAGGATCGCGACCGACAACCAGTCGTTGATCCTTGGCGGCAACCTTTCCAGACTGCTCGAAGTCTAGTCCTTCTGGGGCTCCCCGCGAGTGACTCGCGCGGTAACCAATCCGAGCAGGAATCCGATCGCCATCATCAAAATCGCGAACACGGCGAGCGGCATCTCCTGGTTCCAGAAAAACAACTGGATGAGCACGTCATACCAGTTCTGGAGCACGAGGATCACTGCCAGGACGGCGAGGACAATCAGGGTAATATACTTCGCTTTCAATGGCTCTCCTCTGGGACTGAGAAAGTCTGGTCGCCCGTAATCCGAGCGTTGTCGACCATACTACAGATACAACTCGTAGCGATAGAATTCCGTATCACGCTTCCAGCCGAGTGACTCGTACAACGCCTGTGCCGGCAGGTTGTCGACGGCAGTCTCCAGCGTGAGTCCCCTCGCCCCGGTCGACTCGGCGTACTCGCGTGAGCGCTCCATCAGCATTCTCCCCACACCGTGCCGGCGCCCTTCGGGAGCAACAAACAGGTCATTCAAGATCCACAGGCGCTTCGTCGACACCGATGAGAACGACGGAAAGAGCTGGACGAAGCCCAGTGCGTGTCGTTCGCCACCACGCTCGCCGATCGCGAGAAAGATAACGGATTCCCCTCTGGCGATTCGCTCGGAAATGAAGCCGCGGGCTCGCGCCACATCGGTCGGCTGCTTGTAAAAAACCCGGTAGCCGTCGAACAGGGTTGTCAGATCCTCGAGGTGGGCCGGACCGGCTTCGACGACCTCCAGGCGGTCAAAGTCAGGCATCGCGTCTCCCTTCGTTTATTCTTTCAGATCGTGCCGCACCGGATCCGGAAAATCCCGGTACAGCGCGAACTTCACATTCTGGACCATCGAATAGAGACCCGCATGCAGCGGTTCGATATCGGGCCCTCGAGTGGCCGCGAGCTGAAACGCGTTTTCCAGCTGCGTGAGATCCTTGACGGCGATCCGCACGTGAAACTCACCCAGCTCGCCGGGCCCGAATCCGAGCTTTCGTCTCGTCAACGCGTAGTCTTCGATCAGCTTCTTTTCCTTCATGTGTCCGAGAAACTCGTGAACGCGCTGTGAGAGCACTAGATCCTTCGATGTATTTTTTAGATCGAACCACGACTCGTAGTAGTTCATCCGCTCATCCTTTCTGACTCTTCATGAATGGTCGTCAGGGCCGAATCTCACGATCACATCATCACGGTGACGTCCAAGCGCCTTTGTGTAGCGAGGCGCAACCGTCTCCAATGTACTCTGTCCCTTCGGCGGCCGATCTACTCCAAAGACTTCTTTCGGAAAATTCAGTTTCTCCTGGACCGCCCAGATCTGGTCGTGATCCTTCGGCGGCCGAATGAGTGCCGGATCGCCGACTGCAACCCAGCCGATCGGGACCGTCCCGTCTTCCGGAATGACTGTTTTAAGATGAACAACACCGTGTATGCGGACGGTTGAACGCGTCTTGAGACGTGCGCCGTTAAAAATCGTCGATCCCGTCGCAACGAATACCTGGTCTTCGACTGTGCATCCCGTCAGGTACGCCCTCGGACCGATGAGCACCTGGTTTCCAATCTTGAGCGGATGGCGTGCAGTGCCCCGTAGCACGGCCGTCTCCATAACGATGCACTCGTCACCGATTTCGACCGGCCCTCCGTCCGATGTGAGAACGGCTCCGAACAGGATCCGGGTATCGCGGCCGATCGTGACGTCACCCGAGAGGGTTGCCGTCGGCGCAACGTAGGCGGTGGGATGTATGCGGGGACGCTTGCCTTGATGCTCGATGAGCATGATAGACCTCCGAAGTGTCGCGGATATGGTTACGACTCTCTGAGACGGACGGTGAAGGCTTTTACTATACACGCCGCCGCTGCCGTCGCCTAGCTGAAAACGGACACGTCATTATGGGGATGGGGGAAGTCGGAAAGGATCATCGAGCGGTGAGCCAACCCACCAACGCCCGACCAAGCTCAAACGAACAAATGGGTTGCGAATTGAGAAACAATCGACTAACCTGTGGGTCCAGGTTTTCAGGAATCCGGCTGCCATGTCGGTGACCTCACCACCATGATCCTGTGTGCTGCACTGTACTCCACGGACTGAAATGTTTTCGCCGCAATATCCACGGGTTATCAGGGCTTTTTTTGTAGTTGCTGCACTTATTTGTATCGGACTCCTGATTGCTTACAACGAGTTTCTTCTTGCGCGTATGTCGCCGAATCCCCCGCTGTCTCGTACGACGATCACCGCTATTCGTCAGTCTCAGCTGAGTTTGGGAGTGATGGCCGTACTGATGTTCGTTTTGGCAACGTTTGCCGG
>JAPUJU010000206.1 GCA_027296025.1 bacterium | reverse complement strand
GGTTGTTGACGCCGACGGCGCAAGGCTCACGACTTTTTCCGCCTGCCTGCTACCGTCGATGAAGAGCTCGAGGGGAAAGTCCGCTGTGGTCCGTCGTGAATGGTTGGTGAGAGCCACGCTTACGCGGATCACTTCACCCGGCCGGAGCAGTTTGCGCGGAACGAGGACGCGGTCGATGCTTACGTTGTCGACATCCTCGTCATATACGGGAAGAAAATAGAGCCGGACACCATCACGCACGCGTTTGGGGTCGACGTGAACACTGTCCTCGCTGAAGCGGAAGTCCGAAATGACATATATCTCGCCACCCTCGATGTCGCTGTCGTCAATCAGCGTAAACGCGCGGTCGATCGCACGCCGAATCGAAGTAGTTTCGGCGGTGAGGCTCGCGCCCTCGATGGCTGAGCGCACGACCGGCCTTGTCCTCGTACCTTTCTCCAGCGCGGGCTCCGCACGGTTGGAAAAAGTGATCACGTTGATCACATCGTCTTTCCCCACCTCGTCGATCACCCGATAGGCAAGCTCCTTGCCCAGCGTGAAAGCGGTTCCCTGTTCACGCTCCACGCCCATGCTGTAACTGGCGTCGAGACAGATCACAATGTTTTTAGGGGCATTCCCGGGGAGAAAAAAAGCGCCGCGCAACGTCGGGCGGGCGAAGGCCATGACGAGGAGGAGCACGGCGAGCGTGCGCAGGATGAGAATAATGATCCGGCGCAGGTTGATATTTCGCATACGGCGCCGGGAAAGCTCATCGAGAAACTCGAGCGAGCTGAACCGGATTTTGCGGATACGCCTCCGGTTTAGGAGGTGAATGATCACGGGAACCGCCGCCGCAACGAGTCCCGCGAGGAAGATGCTATTGAGAAAACTCAGTCCGAACACTCTCGTCCCTCATCTCAGCCCAGGCGTAGCCGCTTCCCGAGGTACGCTGTCAGCGCCTGATCGAAAGGTGTATCGGTGCGCAGCAGGTTGTAATCGATCTGGTGGTTCCTGCACGAACGTTCCAGTCGGTCGATCCAAGCTGCTACGTCGCTGTTGTACTGTTCGCGGAGGAATGCGGGCTCGAGTCGGATTCGACGTCCGCTTTCGAGGTCCTCGAACTCCACTTCGTCGCGGTAGTCGAGATCGATCTCGTAGGGATCGAGAACATGAAACACAATCACTTCATGTTGTCGGTGCCGGAAATGTTTTAGTCCCATGATGAGTTTGTCGGGATCGTCCATCAGATCGGAAATGACAATAATGAGTCCACGACGTTTCATGCGCTCCGCCATCTCGTGAAGCGTCGAACTGATCGACGTGCGCTCACCCGGGGTGATGCCTTCGAGGTTCTTGAGAATATGAAAGAGCTGCTTTCGCACCGAGCGGTGCGGGATCATCGTGCGCACACGATCATCGAACAGCAGGAGCCCCACAGCATCCTGCTGCCGGATCATCAGGTAGGCAAGACTCGCTGCCAGGAGACACCCGTAGGTGAGTTTGTCGACGTGGTGCCCGTGTTCCCGGCCACGCCGTTCGTCCGCACGACGACGCTCGCGGATGTCCTCTTCGGTGGGAAATCCCATGGAACCACTCTTGTCGAGAAGAATATTGGCGATCAGGTTGGTCTCTTCTTCAAACACCTTGACGTAGGAACGATCCGTTTTTCCGTACACCTTCCAATCGATCATCTTGATGTTGTCGCCCTGCATGTACTGGCGATATTCGGCGAATTCGACGGAGAATCCGTGGTACGGACTCCGGTGCAAACCGGCGATGTAGCCCTCCACGATGAGCCGTGCCTTGAGGTCCATGTTGCCCAGCTTGCTGACAACGGTCGGATCGAGATATGGGCTGACATGCTGCTGCCGTTTGAGATAAGCCAGGGTGTCCTCCTTGAAGGCGTCCGTCGATGAGTAATATACACCGCGCGCCCGCTCTATATCCATAACGGAACGCCCCGGGGACGTGTCGACAGCCCGGAGATGGAAAGTCAGAAAGACGGGGGTAACTGCAGGTCGATCGCCATCTCGATGTCGGCCCGGTCGTAGTCCGGATGCGAGCCGAGGCGTACGGTCTTGAAACCATGTTTCGAGTACAGTGAAATGGCCGCGGTCAGTAAAGTATTGGAGAGAAGAAAAATCCGCCGGGCGCCGAGTTCGCGGGCTCGCTGGATCGTGGCTTCGATGAGAATGTCACCAAGTCCGCGGCCGATCTCGCTTTCAAGAACGGCCATTTTGGCCAGCTCGTAGACACCGTCACCACATGCGATCAGAGCGCATACGCCTACGCAGCGCTCGTTTTCCACAAGGAAGACGATGTCGCCGCCGGGGGCGACAATCGTTTTCTCGGGGTCCTCGAAATGTTTGCGATCCGCTTCCTCGACGGCAAAGTACTTCGTCACCCAGGCCTTATTGAGTCGCACGAAGTCGTCGCGATAGCGCGGGTCCCAACCCGACACCTTCACCCGATTCGTATCGGCCCTTGTCTTCCCGGCCAACATCGTCACCTCGCAGGGAAACATCCGGCCCGCGCGGGCCTCACAACTCGACGCCACGTTCAGTCGCTTCAACTCCGCGCGAGCCGAAATATCGTCACAGCGCCCGGGCAAACCAACGGTCACAACGAAAGTGACCGGTATTGCCCATGGGCGTATCGAGAGGCTTGAACCCGAATTTCTGGTAATAGTCCCGCAAGCGTTTCCAGCGAGCATCCTCGCTTGGAAA
>JAPUJU010000205.1 GCA_027296025.1 bacterium | reverse complement strand
CCGGGGCGACAGGCCGGATCTTTTTCCAACAGGCGTGAGACGAGTTTCTCCAGGTGGCCGGGCACGTCCGATCTGAACCTGGAAATTTCTCCGGGTGGCGCGTTCAGGATTTCATAGAGCAGCGCGGCTTCGGGCTCGCCCTTGAACGGCAACTCTCCCGTCAGGAGCTCATAGAGCACCACCCCGAGCGACCAAAGGTCGGACGCTTTGCCGGCTTCTCCGTCCTCGACCTGTTCCGGTGAAAGATATGCCGGGGATCCGATGCGTGCGGACGGGTCGGTGGAGTGGCTGTCATCGGACAACCTACCGACGCCGAAGTCCATGATCTTGACGTGACCCGCGTCGGTCAGGATGATCGTTTCGGATTCGATGTCGCGGTGTACCATTCCCTTTTCGTGTGCCGCCGTCAGGCCGGCGGCGATTTCCCGAGCGATCGTGAGCACCGTTTCCACCGGCAACGGGCCCTTGTTTTCCGACAGCGCCTTGCCGGACACGAACTCGCGTACAACAAATGCACCCTCCGGAGAGTCTTCTATTCCGTAAACAGAACCGACATTCGGGTGGTTCAGTGCGCGGGCACTTCCCGCGTCCTGCAGGAATCCTTTAGTATTGAGACTCGCCGTTGCGAGGTTTGCTGGCAACATTTTCAGGACGACGCTCTCGCCACCCTTCTCATCCTCCGCGAGGTATACCGATCCGGTACTGCCTTCACCGAGTTTTTCAACAATCTTATAATGGGATATTATCTGGCCAATCAAGATGCGTCCCTCTTCACCACCACGAGCGTCAGGTCATCCGCCTGCGGCGCCGTCCCCGCAAACTCCCTGACCGCGGCGATAATGCTCTCGATCAGTTCGAGAGCCGTCTGGTCCCTGTTCTCGTCGATGACGGCCATCAACCGGTCTTCTCCGAATTGGTTCTCGTCAGCATCGAACGCCTCCGTAATGCCGTCGGAAAAGATGACGAGCGTGTCGCCCTTGTCAATCACCACGTGATCTTCTTCGAACGGGAAGTTGTCAATGACACCGAGAACCGTACCGCCGGTGATGAGACGGACCGGCGCGCCCTGTGCCCGAATGAGAATCGGGTTTTCGTGCCCGGCATTCGAAAAACATAGTTGGTGCGTCTTGTAGTCGAAGACGCCGTAAAAGAGAGTGGCAAACTTCTCCGGGTCTGTGCTCCGGAACAGAAGCTGGTTGGCCCGTCGAATCCGGTCGCTGACGCTGACGTCCATCAGTGTTTGACCGCGGAGTGTGGCCTGGAGGTTTGCCATGAGCAGAGATGCGGGTAACCCCTTACCGGATACATCACCGAGGCAGATGGCCATCCCCATGTCATCCAACGGAATGAAGTCGAAATAATCACCACCGACCTGCTGCGCCGCGACACTCTTGCCGGCAATATCGTAGCCAAAAACGCGGGGCGCCTCCTGCGGAAGCAGATCCTGTTGTATGACCGCGGCAAGCCGCACCTCCTCCTGCATGCGCAGATAGGCTTGCTCCTCTTCATAGAGGCGTGCGTTGTCGATCACCTGAGCGGACTGCATCGCAATGATGGCCAGGAGACGCTGATCTTCCTCGCTGAACTCTTCGCCACCCTTGCGGTTGTACGCTGTCAAAACACCGATCAACTCGGACTTGACCATGAGAGGTACACAGAGAATCGAACTGATCGAAGCATCCCACGTGATGCCGCGGAAGCGTTCATCGGTTCGCGGAGAGTTCGAAAGAAGCGGTTTCTTGTTCAGGTGCATCCAGCCAAGCAGGTTCT
This sequence comes from bacterium, assembly GCA_027296025.1. Lineage (GTDB taxonomy): Bacteria > Krumholzibacteriota > Krumholzibacteriia > WVZY01 > WVZY01 > JAPUJU01. The sequence continues at coordinate 1,774 of JAPUJU010000205.1, read as the reverse complement.
GGTTGAGATGGAACTGCTCATGCTCGCTCGACGTGGCCATTGCACGGACGAGAGTCTTCATCGGCTCACGGGCCTGACGGTTCACGAGGGTGATGACAGCCTGTTCCGCAAGAACCGACCGGAGCGATCGGCGGATGATCCGGTCCATGATCGCCTCTGCGTTGCGGGAGGCGCCGATTTCCCTGGCCAGCTCGTTGAGCATCGAGAGCTCTTCGAGTGCACGAGTTAACCGGGCGTTTTCTCGGCGGAGCGCTTCCAGTCCGCCGACCTCGCCCAGTGGTACAACCCGGGGGTGATCTGCGGACTTCGGGCTGAAGGCCTGTGAAAGGTGGTTGAGGAACTTCCCTCTTGCCATTGAACTCGTTCTCCTGCCCTGACGCGGGGTAAGCTAGTGACGGGGACGCCAAAATCCAAGCGGGGCCACAAATTAGCTTACTTCATCGACGGGACGTGAGTCAACGTTGGATCACCAGGGGGGGGCTATAGAGAATTATACCCTTCTGGAGCGCTTTTCGCATATCATTGTCCCGTTTTCCGGCGCGTTCCGAGCGGCCGCGACACCCGGCCCATGTATCTGATTTGTTGTTATCGCTATAGAGGCGTCAGTTAAACCAATCATGCGTACATATTCGCTGCGATCGCCCCTTCTGGCTGTTTCCGCACTGCTCGGGCTGCTCGCGTGTAGTGCGTTCATCGGGGATCCCACCCACGTCTCGCGCACGGCCGCCTATGTGATTCTTGCGTTGGCTCCCGGGGCAGCGCTTTACCTCCTTTTCGAGCGGGAGCCATCACTACTCGAGCTTTCACTCGCGGCATGTGTCCTGAGTCCCGTGATCACCGCGGCCGGCGGTTCGCTGTTCATACTCGCGGGCCTTTCACCCGCACTTGCGGGTGACATCCTGCTGGCGGTTGTCTTTGCTCTGTGGATCGTCGCGCTCGCAATCCGCCCGCGGGAGTATCGCGTCGCCTTTTCGGGCCGCCAGTTGTTCCTACTCCTCGGAACAATTCTTTTTCTCTGCGCTGTCGTTGGCTATCTCCCACTCGCAAAAAGTTTCTGGCGTTACACGTCAGATGCCTGGTTTCACAATGCGGTCGTGGCACAGATTGACGCGTTTGGTCTGCCGCCGACGGATCCGTACTTCGCCGGGCTCGACCTCCAGTACATGTGGGCCTACCACGTTCTCATTCTTACGCTCTCAAAGGCGGCACGGATCGATCCGACGATCGTGATGACCATGATCAACGTGCAGGGACTCGCCGCTCTGGTACTGGCCACGTTTGCCGTGTCAGTCCAGTTAAAACCTCGTTTCGCGTACGGCTGGTTCGCCTCGATCACCGTGATCTTTGGACTGAACGCCGTCGTGTGGGCGTTTCTCCCCATCAAGTTGATCCGGGCAATGACGGGCGATGTGACCGGATGGGCAGAGATCGTGCGCAACTATACTCTCGTGCCGTTCGACCGCGTGACGATTTGGGCGTTTCTTACGGTTGCGGAGAACCCGGCTTTTCTGCTCGACAAGTTCATCACTGTGACGGCGTTCGGACTCGGGCTGGCCCTCATGGTCGCCTCCCTCTGGGGGATTTTGGTTGCGCTCTCGAACCGACGACCGTTCGCCTACGTCATGGTCGCCACGTCGGTCTTCGGCACAATCGTTTTCCACACAGTCGTCGGCATCGTGACAATCGGTGCCGCACTCGGCGGCCTCATCGCCCTCTCGCTGCGTCGCAAAGAGAATACGGGTCCCGTCCCGGGTACGATTCGAAACCTTGTGCT
>JAPUJU010000204.1 GCA_027296025.1 bacterium | reverse complement strand
TGAAACGCATGCCGAATGCTTTCTCCAACTCCTGCGTCCTCTCGGGAGTTGGCGTTTCCTTTCGAAGCACGTTCAGCTCTCGTAGCCACCTGACACCAGCCGCGGCCGAGCCACGATTAATGCGCCGCCTCTTTGCGATCCCACCATTCGAGACAAGCACGTCGGCCCGTTCACCGTTGGTGTGGCTCACAAGATCGATGAGAACAGCACCCAACGCGTTTCCAGCTCCACGACTAACCGCCAGGATCTCGAGCACAAGGTCGTCGAGCGCCTTTGGAACTGGCATGAATTGGCGCATCGTCAGTGGTCCTTTGCCCCTTGCTGTAGATTGGCTCGGCGAGGTTTTCTGGCTGGACCGCAAGAGAGGCTTGACCGGCTCAAGTTTGGGCGGATCGGGCGTCACGTGACCGTCAGACTCGCGGTCGCGCATTTTATCCAGACTTTGCTGGAACTGAGCTTCAACTGAGCGTTTATATTTTCCCAGATTCTCCAACGGTCTCCGCCCCACGTTTGGGGCGAAGAGGCCATCCCATCACAAACCTCTCACCACCCGGCCTCTTCGGCCCGGATTGAACAAGAACCGCCCGTAGCAATCGCTTTCGGTTGCGCTGCAAGCCCTGTGTTTGTAGAATGAGAAGAGAAAGGGTGTGGTGCCGCCAGGCACAGAAAAAGCACCTACGCCGCTATTGGAACCAGCGTGGAGCCCCTAAGCACGAGAGCCACGTCCACCACGTCAACGGGTGGAAATGGCTTCTTTTGAAATGGCTCCGGGGGCAGGATTCGAACCTGCGATATCCGCATTAACAGTGCGGTGTTGTGCCAGCTCAACTACCCCGGAGCAATCGAGGTGGCCAGCCGGACTTCTGCACGCATAGAGTATACCTTACTCAGCGTAGAGACTCTTCGCCCGCCCCCATGTTGCATCCGTTGTCGCGACTGCGCCACACCGAGTGTCAAACGCACCGATGAGCAGGTTGCAACTATTTAGAGCCGGCAGGCAAGGCGAGTTCGCGCGGAGCGTATAGTTTTCGCCCAGCGCGTTGCAGAACAGCGGGTCAAACGAGAAGTTTACCGCGCCCCCGGCGTAGTTACGGAGAACGTTTCCGAACGAATTGTTGCACGTCTGCGTGGCGCCGGAATTGGCCCACTTGATCCCCTCCCCCGTACCGAAAGCCACGATGTTCCGCTGAACGATCACACCGAAGGAACCCTCGAGCCGAATTCCCGCTCCTCGTATGGACCCAACGATTGTGTTGGCAATGATCCGTGTTCCCTGACAAATATCAATGCCGAATCCAGCACCCTGTGAAGACTCGTTTTCTATGAGTGTGTTTCCCCGCAGCAATACACTGCGCGAATTTGCGACGACATAGATAGCCCCCGCACAGATGGCAGCAAAATTCCTCTTGAACTTGTTTCGAATTACATTGCAGTTGAAATTCTGAGTGATCTGAATCGCGCCGCCGTAGTCCGTGCATGTGTTTTCCTCGAACGTATTGTTGCGTATCTCGACGAACGACCCTTCTCTCCCCCCCTGGCTCAACAGATAGATCGCCCCTCCCTGCGTGAGAGTCAGTGTCCCGGACGGGATGGCGTCGTTGCCCTGGAAGAGGTTATTCTGGATCAAACCGGCACCCGTCATCACGATGGCACCTCCCCCAAAAATTCCCTCGTTGTCGATGAACTCGTTGTTCAGGATGTCGGTGGATGCGCCCACGGCCCGCAGTGCACCGTTGGGCCCCATATTGATGAAGCGGCAATCCTCAATGATGTGGAGGCCCGTATTTGCAAATCCGTCGATCCTGACGGGCCCCTTTGAATTCGTCAGTGTGAAGCCTCGGAGCGCGCGTGTGCCCGCCGGGTCGCCGTCGAAAAGGACCAGGGCCACATTGTCGGGGACCAGTGAGCCATCCAGAATCGTGTTTGCCGGGTTCCCGCTCTGCGAGCGAAGCGTGATGGCGCGGGGGGGGACAGTGAGGATTTCCTGGTATGTGCCCGGCTCGACCACGACTTCGTCGCCGTCGAGCGCTGCGTCCAACGCATCCTGAATCGTCGGGTAGTCCGTCGGTACGAGCAGCGAGGCACCGTATCCGGTCGACACGATAAAAGACAGAACGATACCCGCGAAAATAATAACAGGTCGTGTCACAACAATTCCTCCTGCGGACGGTCGCTGGCGGAGGATGGGGCACCGCGATGGATGACGTGATGATTTCTTGAGAGGCGGAAGTAGTACGATCGTACCCGATCGGCGGGGCGTTGTCAACGTGCCTGAACCCGCCCGACGGCACTCCGTCGGGTGTTCGACGACGGACACGACCCCGCGACATGGGGCTGGCATCAAGACAACGTTCTGGAACGGGTCGCGTGGTCGTCCGAAACCACCGGGTCAGTAAGACCAACCGATGCTTGTCACGATTCCAAAGTCTTCGGTTGCACCTGTGCCGGACGGCGGCTGGCTGTCGAAATTGTAGAAGTAACTCACATCAAAGAAGAAATCGCTGAACACCTCATAACGGACCTTGATATTCAGATCAAGTCGGTAGCGCCCGCTCTCGGTGATGCTCGGGTAGTAATCCACGTCCGTACTAATATCGGCTTTCGGCGAGTCATACTGAAATAGAGAGTAGGCCAGGGAGAACACACCTTCCATACTCTGCGTTGCATTCGACGAGTCCGTGGCAACCTCGGAGTTAAGCGCTACACCCGCAGACATATTGAGAATGGTACGATTGTTCTGGATTGGATGAATACCGGACGCGACGCCAAACAGGAGTCGGCGCCTGAGGTTCAGCTCATCGTTCCGTTGGACGGAGCCGTTTGCACTGCCGGTCCACTTCCCTTTCAGTAAACGGGTGTAGTTAAGCGTGACGTCGCCGCGCCGTGTGTACTCACTCGAGTCGCGGGTGTCCGTCAGAAGTGCGCTTATTCTGAGGTCGTAGAGGTTTCGCTCGGTTCGGTAAACGTTTACCCAGTCGAACGTGAGCTGCGCGACATCGGCGGCTTTGGTAAAACTGAAACCAAAGCTGAGCGACCCGTCCATACGCGCCCAGAATGTTTTCTCGAGCGGCGTAAGCTCAACGACGCGCGACATCTCGATGCTGGCAAGTGACCTCGCCCCGATGATTCTCAGCGTTGTCTCACCATGGGCCAGATCGGGTACTCCATAGTATCGAACCCCTCCGCCCGTGCTTGCGCGGAAGTAGAATTTTGTATGCAACTCCACGATGTCGTCCCACTCGATGGAAATCGTGCCCATCGCGTCGGTCGAGACCTTCAGCTTCCCGCGAGCCATCTCTTTGATCTCGCAGGTAAGGTGATCCCCATTCTTGAGAACAACAATGTCGGTTTTGTCATGGGCAAACGACTGCCCGGCTGCCCAGGGGAGGACGGAGAGTGCGAGTATGCAGATTGACTTTCTCATGTGGCCGGGAGCCGGCAGCGTGCGACAAAGAACAGAGGCCCCGCCTACCGGGTAGGGCCTCTGTGTCTTCGGTGAATTGTGCTACGAACAGCCTGCGGCTGTTACATTTTCGCCATTTCTTCCCTGTTCCTCTTTGCCCATGTCTGCAGCTCGGCAACGAGCTCCGGATTGGACGCCGTGACGATGAAGATATCGCCGGTCTCGGTCTCGACGTAGTCGTGGGACGCGCCTTTCTGCATGCACATTCCAAGGTACGTGCAGCTTCCGCAGAGGCTCGTCTTTTCGCCTTTCTCCATGCTCTCCATGGCCTTGCCCATCTCCGCATGGGCGGCCCGATATTTGTCGAGGTAGGCCGGCTCGACGGTCGTTACCGAAATAACACCGTTGGAGAGATCATATTGATTCCACGTCATGTGGTCCATCAACCCCTCCGTGCTTGACATGCTCTTACACATATCGCAACTGGTCATGTCGAACCACGCCGTCTCACCAGCCATGCTGGCGACACCGACGAGGAGCACAACCATTGTTAAAAGGGCTATACGGCTTCTCATTACTACTGTCCTCCTTATATAAGTCACAGGGCGGGGGCGATCCACGCACCGGTATTCTAGACCACAAGTCCGGCCAAGTAAAGCCGGTCGTCGCGCCGGGAGCCTCGGGGTCGATTCCGGGGGTCGGCTCGAGGGGCTGATGAGGGGAAGGTACGGGCGGCACAATAATTGCAAAAATCCTGCTTGCGTAACTGGCTTTTATGGAGTATTTTACCGTGAACTTGAATGTAACTCTTCTTTTCCAATCCCTTCCGACGATTTCCCGCGTCCTTTCCCGGCCTTACCTATTCGAGCCTGTGAGAGCCCATCGCTGCTATCTCGGGGTGCATGACAGGAGCCTATGAGTACCTATTTTGAAGACCTTTCGCTGAGCGAGCCCATACTGAGGGCGCTCAACGAAGAAAAGTACGAGACCCCGACGGCCATCCAGCGGGCTGCGATTCCCGAGCTCCTGGCTGGCCGCGACCTGCTCGCGACCGCCAGAACAGGCACGGGCAAGACAGCGGCCTTTGCGCTGCCCATACTCCAACGGCTGAATCAGACCCGGACGAAGAAACGGAGGGGAATCCGCTGTCTCATCCTGACTCCGACCCGCGAACTCGCGCTGCAGGTAGAAGACAGCCTGCGCCGATACGGGCGACACCTGCCGATCCGGACAGCCGTGATTCTTGGCGGCGTTCCGCAGTCCACACAGATCAAAGCCCTCAAGCGCAAACCGGACATTCTGGTGGCAACGCCAGGACGACTGATCGATCTTCGCGATCAGGGGTTTGTACGGTTGGAAAAAGCGGAAATGCTGGTGCTCGACGAGGCCGATCGAATGCTCGACATGGGGTTCGTCAGAGATGTTCGGCGAATCGTATCGGAGCTTCCGCATGATCGCCAGACGATGTTTTTCTCCGCAACGATGTCGCCCGACGTCATCAGGCTGGCCGCGGACATGCTGCAGGATCCGGCCGAAGTCGCCGTCAGCCCACCCGCTTCTACATCCGAGACCGTAACACAGCAGGTGCTTTTTGTGCGCCGCACGAACAAACTCGCTCTACTGACTATGATTCTGAAAGAACATGCCATGGAGAGGACGCTCGTCTTCACCCGGACGAAACACCGCGCGGATCGTCTCATGCGCCACCTTGCCCGCGAGGGCATCTCTGCGGATTCGATTCACTCGAACAAGACCCAGAAGGCACGTCAGAAAGCGCTGGCCGCCTTCGACCGCGGAGAGATAAAGGTGCTGGTAGCCACCGACATCGTCGCCCGCGGAATCGACGTCCTCGGCATCTCGCACGTAGTGAACTACGAGATGCCGAACGATCCGGAAAGTTATGTCCACCGGATCGGCCGGACCGCCCGTGCGGGCGCAGACGGCATCGCGGTTTCGCTCTGCGACTCGGAAGAAGTCAAGATGTTGAAAGAGATCGAACGCCTCACGAATGACACGATCGTTACGGTCGATGATCACCCCTTTCACTCAGACCTGATTGCGTCGCTCCGGCTGGACAGGCCCGCAACGCGACGCCCCAGCCTTCGTCGACGGGCCCGTCCCCGTCGCCCCGTCGCCCGGCGGGTTCGATAAAGTGTGAACGCTGATACCGGCGTTTTGACACCGGTATCGGAGCGTACACGAACCATTTCCTTACAGAATACCTCTGGACAAACCGTACTCGGAAACCGCCCGGTAGCGACTGCTGAGATCGTGGAATCTGGCAATCAGCTAGCCGGCGACAAACATTCGTGAAGATGGTATCTATTTTGTCGACGGCGCGATCGTCGTCGCGGCGGGGTGGGGCAAATTAGTCGTTTCGAGTCGTTCTCATTCGCTTTGACCTGGGGGAGTCCGTAATGAAGAGGATTATCGGGTTTGCCGTACTTGTTTCCAGCATTATCGCCACCATGCCGACACCGGGATCGGCAGACGAACCAGTTCTTAGATTCTCCGGTGATCTGCGCGGCCGATGGGAAACCTTTCGCTTCAGCGAAGACGAAACCGGGTCGAAGAAGGATCGCCGCGCCCGGATTCGCTACCGTCTCCGGTTGGACATGAGGGCAAGATTGAACACACGGGCTGCGGTAAAAATCCGCCTGGGTACAGGGGATACGGACACGCGAAGCGGGAACCAGACAATCGGCTCGCCGGTCGATTTCGGTCCGAACGAGATCGACGTTCGCCGCGCGTACCTCGTCTTCACGCCGTTCGAAAACGGCAAGCTTCCCAATCGTGACGGGCACTGGGCCTTTCAGTTCGGCAAGGTTGCCAACCCGTTCGTATGGAAACACAGCAAAGACGTCCTGCTCTGGGATCACGACATCAACCCGGGCGGCATCAGTACGACCTTTGATCTCGCCTTCGCCGACGGCGCGTCGGTTCTCTACGTAAACGCCGCCGGCTTCGTGATTTCCGAAACTAGTTCCGGAAGCAAGGATCCATATATGGCTGTAGCCCAGGTCGCTTTGAAGCAGAACCTGGGGTCGCGGTTCAAGGCCGGCATCCGCGGCACATGGTATAACCTCGGTGACCTCGACTCCCTGTTCATCGTCCGCGGCGCTGTCGGGAAGGCCGGCGATTCGACCGCCGTGACAACGGGCGGTGGCAACATTCCGGATGGGCTGACGGGAGACGTGAACGGCGGCAGCATGAACGTGATCGAAACGACGCTGTACGTGACCATGCCGGGCACGTGGCCGGTGACCGTGTTCGGCGGCTACTCCACGAACCTCGACGCCCAGGCCTCGCAGCTGACAACAGCGGGCGAAGACAATGTCGGCTACAACATCGGCGCCGAAGTCGGGGACGAGAAGAAAAACGTGCTGGTCGGCGGCGGGTACTACTACCTGGAGGCGAACGCGTTTCCTTCACAATTTATCGATTCGGATGTGCTCGACGGGTTCACGAACCGGAAGGGGTTCCTGGCTTATCTTTCGAGGCAGATCATGAGCAGAACAACCTTTGCGCTCACGTTCCTTCATTCGGACGCCATAGAGACGACGCTTCCGGATTACGGCCCGTCAGTCAAGGATTCAGAACGGTTCCGTACACAAGTCGATCTCGTATATGCGTTCTGATGAGGCGTCCATGACGCAGATGAAGAGAGCCCCCGTGGAATCTTTCCCGGGGACTCTTTGTTTTCTCGTGGAGTCCTATACTAGCGGTAGACCTGCGAGACGGTGTGATGCTCGACACTGTTTGCCGCGTCGAAATCCTGGTTCGCACGCCAGGTAAAATAGACGGTCAACGTGAAAGCGAGGAGCACACCAAGGGCGACGACTTTGGAAGAAACCGTTTTTCTGGCCATTATTCTCTCCTTCGAGCGGGGCAGCGTGAATATCACGAGTCAGAATCTCAAGTGTCAGAAAATGCAAGTTTGCCCGCGGGCGGCATGCTTGCAGGGACCGGGCCGCCAGGCATCGTGGTGGGTGATTTTCCGGGCGTGGCACCCGCCGGTCGGTGCGGTTTATGCCCATTCCCATGCGTACTTCGTGGTGTCGACACCTCACCCGCTTTTCGTGCCCGGTCCGGAACCACGGTGCCCTGTTCTGTCACTTGTCGCAGCTACCTTGATCCAAATTTCCTTTCGAACGTGCAGATTGCAATGGAGCGTCGGCACCCCCCATTGCCATATCGCGGCTCTTCCTGCTATGATCGATCTCCCACTCGATGCGGATCGCCCCACGCCGGGCGAACCGGCCACGCCGGTACACGACGTGAACCTAAAACGAAAAAGAGGGAACCCATGGAACTGAACAAAAAGCAGATCGAGCTGTGCGAATCAAGCCGATGGGATTTTTCTGACCTGCGCGCTCTCGTTCTCAACTGCACACTGAAGAAGTCCCCCGAGATGTCTCACACCGAAGGGTTGATTCGTATCGTTACCGCGATCATGGAGAAGAATAACGTGACGGTGGACTCCCTGCGCCCGATCGATTACGACATTGCGCCCGGCGTCTACCCGAACATGACCGAACACGGCTTTGACAAGGACGACTGGCCGACGATTTTCGAAAAGGTCGAAGCTGCTAATATTCTCATTCTGACATCCTCCATCTGGCTCGGCGAAAAGACCTCCATCTGCACGAAGGTTATCGAGCGCCTCTACGCCAACTCTAGTATTCTCAACGATAAGGGTCAGTACGCATACTACGGAAAGGTTGGCGGATGCCTCATAACGGGTAATGAGGACGGTGCAAAACACTGTGCGATGAACATTCTCTACTCGCTGCAGCATCTGGGCTACGTCATTCCTCCCCAGGCGGACGCGGGGTGGCTCGGCACGGTGGGTCCGGGTCCCTCGTACCTCGACCCCGGTTCGGGCGGCCCGGAGAACGATTTTACAAATCGCAACACGACATTCATGACGTGGAACCTGATGCACCTTGCGCGGATCATCAAGGATGGTATTCCCGCGCACGGCAACCAGCGTTCCGAGTGGGACGCCGGCTGCCGGTTCGACTATCCGAATCCAGATTATCGCTAGCCTCCAACGGTCCGGCGCCATACCGATTGTCGCTCGACGGACTCCCTCTCGGAAGCCCGCCCCGTTACACCACTTCGTACTCCGACTCATCCAGATAGCGCCTTAGTTCGTAGTATCTACTGAGGGCACATCACCATGTTCATTATACGAATCGTTATACTGACCTTCGCAACGCTTGTGACGGCGTCGTCCTATGCGGCCAAACCAGTCATGATCGCGAGCGGTGTCGAACGCACGTCCCTCGTAGAGCTCTACACGTCGGAGGGCTGCAGCAGTTGCCCGCCGGCCGAGGAATGGTTGACGCGACTCATCGAGGATAAGCGGCTCTGGAAGGCCTGGGTACCTGTCGCGTTTCATGTCGACTACTGGGATCAACTCGGGTGGAAAGATCCGTACGGGTCACGCGACCATAGTCAGCGGCAGCGGGACTATGCTGCGTCCTGGAGCCAGGGACGCGTATACACGCCCGGGTTCGTCGTGAACGGTCTCGAATGGCCGGGCTGGTTCAGCGGTGAAGCGCTTCCCGAGTCGGTGAAGGGATCCCCAGGTGTGTTAACGGTCGTCATCGAGGGCGGCTTGCTCGAGGCTCAGTTCGAAGCGAGGGCAGAACACACCAAACTTGTCGCCCACGTCGCGCTCCTCGGGTTCGATATCGTTCAACCGATCGCCGCCGGCGAGAATCGTGGTCGCACCCTCACCCATGATTTTGTTGTTCTCGACCATCAGACTGGCGCGATGAAGGGTGCAAAGAACCGCTTTCTCGCAACGATCCCAATCGAGTTGCCGGCAGACGCAAACAATTACGCGATTGCCGCATGGGTCACGGAACCGGGGGTGATGCGCCCCGTTCAGGCAGTCGGGGGGTGGCTATCCGGAGTGGGTCGGTAACCCCCTGGCTCCGTGGCAGTTCCCTATTTTTTCCAAAAAAACCCTTGTCAGGATTGGAATCGTAACCTATATTCAACTAGATGGTTGAATATAGTAGAGATGCTCTCGACAGTCTCTTCGCGGCCCTCAGCGATCCGACCCGCCGGTCGATCCTCCACAGGCTCTGCCTGGGACCGGCCAGCGTCACCGAACTGGCTGCGCCGGTCGATATGTCGTTGAACGCTGTCTCGAAGCATCTCAAGGTACTTGAAGCAGCGGGACTGGTGCGGCGCGAGATCGACGGACGCGTCCACCACGTCTATCTCAACGCCGAGCCTCTCGAGGAGGCGGAGCGCTGGGTAAACCGCTACCGACAGTACTGGGAGGCCAGTCTTGATTCGCTGGAGGCGTGGCTCGTCCGGCGAGAAGAAGGGAGAACGAAATGAGTGAACATAATCTGACGCTGGTGAAGTACCTGCCCGTGCCGCCCGAGGTTGTCTTCAACGCGTGGACGACACCCGAGCACATGTCGAACTGGTTCAGCCCGGCGGGGATGCCGGTAAGCGTGCCAAAGCTCGATCTCCGTGTCGGAGGCGAGTACCGAGTGGACATGCACGGTGATGGGAAAGATTACGTACACACCGGCAAGTACATCGAGATCGATCGACCGAACCGACTCGTGTTTTCGTGGTTTTCAGACGGCACCGAGCAGAAGGAAACCATCGTCACGCTCGATCTCAAGAGTGACGGCGACGGAACCATGCTTCGGTTGACACACGAGCGGTTCACGAGCGAGAAAAGCCGTGACGACCACAACGGCGGATGGAGCGACATCCTCGATCGGCTCGAGTCCGTTCTTGCAAAGAGGACGGAAACCGGTACCTAGGCCACACCGGACTGGTACTACGGCGATGCCCCGCCCGGACCCCCCGGACGGGGCATTGTCGCTGTCACAAACACCGCGTTTGACTACGGCGTCCCATCCGACTCGGACGATTCGACCTCTTCTTCCGGTTCGGTTGTTTCGGTATCCTCATCGAACACCCGCTCCGGGTCGACGGGCTGCTCGCTGGCAACCAGGGTATCCCCCCAGCTGTCTATCTCATCCATGAACTCCTGCACGATCACAACGAGATCCAGGGCCTCGAGCTCCGGATCCTGAAGAACCTGCGCGATCCGCTCGAAATTCGCCGATGCCTTCTCGTAGGACGGATCGATCCCGACAGCGGATGCATACGCATTCTCAGCCGCGCGAAACTGTCCGACACGCTCCAGCGCCATGCCCAGATTGTTCTGGAAAACCGCAACGTCACTCAGTTCGACGGCTCTCGCCAGCGGGGAGAGCGCCTCGCAATAGTGTTCCTCCTCAATGTAGATCAGACCAAGACTATTCATCGACCAGACATCGTGGTGATCCAACAGAATCGCGCGTTGAAAGGAAACCTTTGCTTCGTCGATGCGTCCGAGTTCGTGCAGAGCGCGTCCGCGCAGGCGGTACGTGACGTTCGACTCCGCGTCGATCGTGAGCGCCTGTTCGATGCTCGTCAACGCGTCCGCCGGACGGTCCGTATCCAGAAGCACACGGCCGAGGTTGAGGTAGCTCTTCGTATGACGCGGATCCAGTTCGATCGCGCGGATGAACGATTGCACACTAACCTCGAACTCACCAGCCTGCCACGATGACAAACCGAGCATGTAGAAGCCCCACGGGTTTTCGGTCTTGCGTTCCGTGTAACGGGTAAACAGTTTCACGGCGTCTTCATAACGCTTCTCGTGAAACGCTGCCTCGGCCTCTTCATACGATACCTCTCGGATCGGCTCGGGCTCAGTGACGACCGAGTTTTTCGGCTCGACCACTTCCGGCATTTCGACGTCCGGAGTCGACAGAGCCAGGACCGGCGACGGCGTCGGCTTCTTCGTTTGCACGACGACTTTACTGTCGCTCGTTCCGTCACCACCGCAACCGGCACAAAGGGAAAGCACCAGCATGGCGACGCATACGACGGCGGTCATCAAGAGACCTCCGAGATTGAGCCTGGACAACATGAGAAACCTCCTCGTTCGGGTGATGCCCTTCTTTTAAGGGCGGGACAAACTCCTCTATCACCCCCCTCTAATGGCAATTGCAGACCCGCCCGAGGACAGCAACCCGGGCAATGTGGTATCACTATTCACAACAATTGGTTACGGAGGAGAAAAATTTCCTGCCGCCCGGCATCACCCACCGTTTGTGTCCATCAAGACACATCACAAAAAAGCGCCAGGTGTCTGCTTGGACACAGTTGAAAAGTGATGGGAGGGGTGTGGCAAGGGGCCGCGTCGCGGGACCAGGAAGGGATTCGCCACGGGGGAGGTGCGGTCAAGGGAGCCATGCGATCGGTGGCAACGACTAACGTTTGATGTGGTGCCGGCGCATGATTTTCAGAAGGCTGGCGTGATCGCCGAGACCGAGCTCTTTTGCGGTTTTTGTGATCTGACCGTCGTTACGTTCGAGCGCTGCAACAATAATCTGTCTTTCGGCTTCTGCTTTCAGTTCGTTGTAGGTGCCCGCACCCCCGGGCCTCGAACGCTCGGCGAGGTCGGTCGGCACATCACTCGCGTCGATCAAGTCTGAATCGCTCGCAATGACCATGCGTTCGATCACGTTTCTCAACTCACGCACATTGTTGCGCTCCCAATCGTGGTTCATCAGCTTCTGCAGGGCGTCGGGAGAGAGTCGCTTGCCGCGAATCCCGAATCGAGTGCAAATCGAAGCGAGCAGATGCGTGGCGATGTCGCGAATGTCCGACCGGCGCTCACGAAGAGGTGGCACGTGAAGGGTGTGCACGTTGAGCCGGTAGAGCAGATCATTGCGAAACCGTCCTTCTTTTACGTCCTCGTCGAGATTTCGGTTAGTCGCCGCGACGATGTGCGCATCGACGTCAATCGTGCGCTCCCCACCCACGCGTGTCACGTGTCTTTCCTCCAGAACGCGAAGCAGTTTGGCCTGCATGACCAGGGGCAGTTCACCAATCTCATCGAGAAAAAGCGTACCACCGGATGCCTGTTCGAATGCGCCTTTGCGCGTGCGGTTAGCACCGGTGAAGGCGCCGCGCTCGTGGCCGAACAGTTCACTCTCGACCAGGTTCTCCGGCAGGGCGGCACTGTTGATTGCGACGAACGGTTTCTTGCCGTCGAAACCCAGTCGGTGCAGTTCGCGGGCAACGAGCTCCTTCCCCGTTCCACTTTCACCCACAATCAGGACAGGGCTGGGAATGCGTGCGGCGCGTCCGATTTCCTCTTTGAGTTTTTTCATCACCCTGCTCGAGCCGATGAGAGGAGTATCCGCACCGACGTCGCGTCTCAAGGCCTCGATCTCCGCTTCGAGACTTCCGCGCTCGAGGGTGTTTTCAACTTCACGGACAACGCGTTCCATCGATTCCGATTTGTCGATGAAACTGTATGCACCGAGCCGAATCGCCTTGATGCAACGGTCGTAGTCGCCGGTCCCTGTATAAACGATGACGGGAATCGCGATGTCCCTTTTTTTGAGCGCTCGGAGAACTTCGAACCCGTCGACACCCGGCATTTCGAGATCGAGAATGATGCAGTCCACCGCTTCGGACTCGATGATCTCGAGTGCAGCCGCTCCCCCGGTCGCCACGCGCGTGTCGTAGCCGCCAACACGATTCAAGTCGTAGGCGTACTGTTCGGCGAGTGTGGCAACATCATCGACAATCAGAACAAGCGACATCAAAAACCTCCGGAATTTTTACTTCCGCCCGCTTTCCGCCGGCAGATCGACGGTGAAGCAGCTTCCCGACCCCTTTTCACTTTCAACACCGATGGCCCCGTCGAGGTCCATGACGAGGCGGCGAACGATGGAAAGTCCGAGTCCTGTCCCCTCGTCTTTTGTGGTATAGAAATCGTCGAACACTTTCTGCTTCGTCTCTTCGGTCATTCCAATCCCCGTATCGGCGACGCTGATCCGTATTCGATCCCCATTCTCACCTGCGACGCGGGACGTTGATACGGTGACTGTTCCGTCGGACCCATCGAGGCTATCGACGGCATTCGTCACCAGGTTCTCGATGATCCTGCGTACAGCCACTGGATCTCCGTCCAGAGTCAGATCTTCGCCTCGTTCCAGGTTCAGATTCGCCTCGTGCGTTCGTAACTCGCTCACGACCTGCTCCGCGATCGCTCCAACATTGCACACTTCGGATCGACCCCGCCGGGAGAGACGCGCATAGTTTGACGCGAGATCCTCGAGGTAGCCGATGCTGGCCTCGAGCGTTCCCCGACGCTCCGCGATAATACCCGAGACCTTGTCCGGATCGCGGTTCGCCGCATCGACCAGGTGCCGGAAGATATTCCGGATCGGCGTCAGGCCGTTCTTGATGTCGTGGTTGACCTGTCGTGCCAGCTCGCCGAGGGTCGCGCGCCGCTCAGCATCCTTGATGAGCGCCGCACTCGTCCTGATTCTTCCTGTCATTGCATCCAGGACGCGGGCGAGCACACCGATTTCGTCCGTTCGATGCGTATTGAAATCGACGTCAAGGCGATCGAGATCAATTCGCGATGTCTTGTCCGCCAGTTCGACGAGCGGCTGGCTGATGCGTCGCGAGAGCCATCCAATAAGAAGCGCGGCCAGCGTCACAGCCACAATCAATGCCAGCATGAACCAGCGATCGACGCTGCGTCGAAGCGCGTTCAACTCTGTCAACTGATGTGCTACGCGAAATTTTGCAACAGCCAGCTCCCCGCGGTCCAGGTCGACAAAGGGCACCCTCAGCTCCCGGATGATCGCATCCTTCACAGGGCGGAGTTCCACCTCTGTCTCGACGATTTCATCATCGTCGCGCGTGTGCCCGGAAGCGAGAACACCGCCAGGATAAACCAGCGTCACGGACAGCTCGTCGTCGCGCGCGAGGCGGTCGAGAAAGTTCGCCTCAACTCTCCTGCCGGCCACGAACAGAAACAGCTGTCCACCCATCCTCAGTGAGTCCAACCTGACAAGCGCGAGAAACGGTGAATCTGGCGCACGCGCCCGAACCAGTGCTGTTGCATCCGGCGCGCGTCCCAACATTGCGGGAAGTTCTGGTTCCATCCGGTCGTACTCGTTGCGAAAATGCCCCGAACTGATGATGCGTCCGGTGCCGTCCTGAATCTGGAGCATCGAGAGTCCAGCAAGCCGCATCGCGTTCCCAGCATAGTCGAGAAGATAACGCCGCTCACTCGTATCCCGATCGACAGCGGCGCGGCGAAACCGGTTGTCGTCGGCAGCTGCGCGCTGCAGAACTACGATCGAGTTTGCGATTGCCGTTCCTTCACGCGAAAGATCGCTCTCAATCACCTCGATCAGCGATGCTGCGCGACGCTCATATTGGGCCGTCAGCCGGCCCGTCATTTCGGCACGGGTAAACAGCGCAAGCACCACCATGGGAAGCGCCACCGCCACGAGAAAAACGATCAAAAGCCGGGTCCGAAAGTTCATCGCTCTCACCACTCCGCCGAGGCACGGTTGCCGATCAGGATGTTGCCGTACCAATCGACTGCAACGCGAATACGGTCGCGAGCAACGATGGCGTGCGGCCTTGTTTCAACCAGAGGGAGGATCGCTCCATGGAGCCCTGTCTCCAGCGTGACAAGCCACGGGACACGTTCGCGGAGAATACGGGCCTCGTCACACACATCATATGGACGGATCGGAACCCACACGACGTAACCGAAGTCCACGCCTGCACGCAGGCTGGCCGCGAGGGTTCTCTCAGAAACGCCTTCCGCCGTCACACGCGAACCATCGCCCAGGTCAGGGATTGCCGAAGCCACTACCGCCGCATCGGCAGACAGTGATGGGTCGGCACTCGCCAGGGCGACGATTCTTTCAGCAAGATCTCTCGCAATCGGGTCGCGCTCGTCATAAACAATGTGCCGGTTCGACGATTCGTATGCTCCCTTCGGTACCGGGGGAAATCCCGTGCGCGACGTCCTTCCGCACGCATCCAGTTCGCCCCACCAGGGGTCGGATCGACATCCGCGTGCGTCGCCGCGAACAGCATCGCGCGCGAGTCTTTCGGAGAATTCCCTGGAAATCCTGCCGAGGGTGCCACCGCGCCGCAGTTCACGAATCCGCGACGCCGACAATAATACGTATGTTCGATTCCATTCGAGCGCAACCAATGTCAGATCGGGTTGCCCATCCGCGTACTCAACAACGGCGGGATCACTCGTAATCATGAGGTCAACGTCGCGTTTCAACAAATCCCGGGCGTCCGGTCCCAGATTCTCGACGAATTTCAGAACCGTC
>JAPUJU010000203.1 GCA_027296025.1 bacterium | reverse complement strand
TGACCGTGAGGTCACGGTCAACGAACTGACGGACGAGTGGCAGAGCAGGATCAATTACACGCCGCTGAACCAGGATCGGAAAAGCTACCTCGAGCGCATCGATGGCATTGTTTATGGGCCGAACCCGCGTCAGGGTTATGTCGCCGGTCTGCACTTTTATCATCCGGACCTCGAGTTTCAGTTTCCCGTGCCCGACAACTGGCAGGTGATCAACACGGCGAATACGGTGATGATCGTCTCCCCGGAAAAGGACGCGATTATTCAGTTCGGATTCGTTAACGCAACCTCCCCCGGAGCGGCCGCGGACAAATTCGTTGCGGACGCTGGCACGGGAGTTCAGCGCCGCGAATCGTCCCGCGTCAACGGTTTCTCAGCGGAGATCGTGGAGTCAGAGTCCCACGGGCAGACGCGAATGGTGTCCTACTTCATCCAGAAGGAGAGGAGCGTCTACGCCTTCCACGGGTACTCACTCATTGAAAAGTTTGCAGGGTTTGCGAGTTCCTTTGCCAGGGTCATGACGGGATTCGATAAGGTGACCGATCCGGTGGTGCTCTCGAAGCAGCCCGAGCGCCTGCGAATCGAAAGGGCCCCGAAGGCCGGGACGCTCGAAAGTGTCCTCGGCGAAATGGGGGTGCCGTCGTCAAGAACGGCCGAGTTTGCACGGTTGAACGGCCGGGCCGCGACGGAAAGGATAGAAAAAGGTGAGTTGCTTAAAGTCATTAGATAGCACGGTATTACAGGAACTACTTAATCTATCGCGGAAGGGGCGCCGGGGTTGAGTTACGAGATTGCAGACGACGGGTTTGAGGAGAGGATCCGGGAGAGCTTTGGCGAGCAGAAGGTGATGTCGACGTTGGGGGCTACGCTCGACGGAGTGGAACCTGGCGCGGTGAGAATCCGTATGCCGTTCAATGACGCGTTTACTCAGCAGGATGGGTTCCTTCATGCCGGGGTGGTCGCCACGCTTCTCGACAGCGCGTGTGGCTACGCCGCGATGAGTCTCCTTCCTCGAGGTGGGCGGGTGCTGGCGGTCGAGTTCAAGCTGAACCTTTGCGCGCCGGCCATCGGTGAAGAATTCCTGGCCTGGGGAACCGTGAAACGCGCTGGGCGGACACTCACCGTGACGACCGGCGAGTTGTTTGCCGTGGAGAACGACGAACGCAAACTGGTTGCTGCCATGCAGGGAACGATTTTCAACTTGCAAACGAATCAATGAAACGTGATGACCCGAACCGAAGGAGCCGTGCCATGTCGCATCGCGCGAGCCGTTTCTATGGACTTCTACTGCTGTCTCTGGTCGTTCCCGCGACCGCGTTCGGGGTCACCGAGGGTCGCATCGACACGCCCGTGTATCCGACGCACCAGGTGATCGAACTCGACCTTGACGCGAATCGCACGAACTATACCGGGTTGGTCCGTATCGACGTGACTGTTACGGCGGCTACGAAGTCGTTCGAGTTTCACGCGGAAGCGATGACGTTCGACCGAGTCGAAATAGTTCGGGACGGGAAGAAAATTCCCCTCACGTATGAGATGGAGGAGGGGGGCATCGTCACCGCGACCGCTCCGATGGAGCTTCAGCCCGGTGAATACACACTGGAGATCGATTTTCACAAGGAGTACAACACGCAAGCCGTGGGTTTGTACCGAATGGAGAACGACGGGGTCGGTTATCTGTACACCCAGTTTGAGGCGGTCGACGCTCGCAGGGCCTACCCGTGCTGGGATGAGCCGATCTACAAAATCAAATTCAAGACGTCGATTCATGTGCCGGCGGATCAGGTGGTCGTAACGAACACGCCCGTTGAAGCGGAGGTGCCCACGGACCGCGGTAAGCTCGTTGTGTTCAAAGAGACGAAACCGATGCCGACGTATCTTCTGGCCATCGCAGTGGGTCCCTTCGAAAGTATCCCGATCGAAGGGCTCTCCGTCCCCGGTCGAATCTACGCGCCGAAGGGGCAGATTCAAATGGCGAACCTCGCAGCGGAGTACGCACCCGGGATTCTTGCCGCGCTCGAGGAATACTTCGCCCGTCCGTACCCGTACGCAAAACTCGATATCATCGCCGTACCCGAGTATTGGCCCGGAGCGATGGAAAATCCCGGGCTGGTCACGTACCTGGACCGATTGCTCCTGGTCGACCCCGCGACGGCAAGCGTAAGCCAGAAACGGACGCTGGCCAGGGTGCATGCCCACGAATTTGCCCACATGTGGTTCGGGGATCTTGTCACGATGAGATGGTGGGATGACTTGTGGCTGAACGAGTCGTTCGCCGACTGGCTCGGCGACAAGATTTCGCAAGAGCTCTACCCGCAATATAACATTGAAATGACGGAAGCGCAGAGCATGCAGAACATAATGGTGAGAGACGCACGCCCGTCTACAAAAGCGATCAAGAAAAAGGTCGTTGCGGAAGAGGACATCATGGAAGATCTGCTTCTCGCCTATGACAAGGGAAAGAGTCTGTTGCGGATGGTCGAGGAGTTCATCGGTCCGGATGCATTCCAGGCGGGTGTCCGGGTGTATATCAACGAGCATGCATGGGGAAATACCGAGGCGGGAGACCTGTTCTCGGCTTTGTCGAAAGCCGCCGGCACGGACCTAAGCCCCATTTTTGCGAGCTACCTTGAGCAGCCAGGTTACCCGGTAATCGATGTCGCCGTTGAGCCGGGAGGGACGATCCGCATTGAACAGAACCGCTTTGTAAACTATGGGGTCAAGGCCGAACCGCAGCAATGGAGCGTTCCGGTCCGTTTGAAGTACTCCGATGGCACGCGGACCCATGTGAAAACGTTCCTCCTCGAAGAAAGGACGGCCGAAATCCATGTCGGGCATGATGTGACGTGGGCGATGCCGGATGCAGGCGGTTTCGGATATTACCGCTGGAACGCATCGCGCGAGACGATGCTGCGTATCGTAGAAAATCCGGCAGAAACGTTGAACGAGCGGGAACGTGCCGCGTTTCTCGGCAACATGAAGGCGCTACTCGGGGCGGGAGAGATTCACGGAGACGACTACCTTACCGTGCTCGGTGCATTTGCGGGGGATCCGGATCCGTCGACACTGACCGCCATCCTCCACGATCTGGGTTCTGTCGAAACGGCGTTCATCTCGGATGACATGAAAGATGAGTTTGCCCATTATGTTCGCGAGACGCTGTTGCCGGCACTTGTACGTTACGGTATGGAGAAAGCGGACGGTGAAGCGGAAGAGGTGTCGTTGTTACGGCCGTCGTTGCTGTCCTGGCTGGGCAATCAGGGGAAGCACGCCGAGGTTCGTGAGCACTGCAGGACTATGGCGGCCATGTACCTGGAGGATCCGTCCAAAGTCGATCCGTCGTTGGCAGGTGTCGCACTGAGAATTGCGGCACTTGACGGTGACCGTGTCGACTATGATACGTACCGGGCGAGATTCGAATTGACGAACGTTCCGGCCGAGCGTACACGATACCTCGGAGCCATGGCGTCTTTTCATGATCCGGATTTGCAGAAGGACGTGTTGAATTATGCGCTGACGGGTTCGGTACGACCGAATGAGATGTTCACGGTGGTTCGCCGGGTGAACAACACGACCTCAGGACGCGAGGTTGTGTTTGAGTGGCTCTTGGAGCGGTATGACGATATCGCGGCAAGAATGCCGGGTGAGTTTGCCGCGTACATGCCGTACATGGCCAGCGGGTGCTCGGAGGAGCGCCTCGCTGCTGCCAGTGCGTTTTTCGCCGAACCCAAGCATCAGGTCAAGGGAACGCAGAACAACATGGCCAAAGTCGTAGACTCGATTACTGACTGTGTGAACCTGCGGGAGAGAGAAGGCGAAACGGTATCACAGTTCCT
>JAPUJU010000202.1 GCA_027296025.1 bacterium | reverse complement strand
CCTGACCAGTGTGCACCCGGCAAATGGTGAAGGCCGTCACGGTTGCCGCGATAAGCGCTTTTTTCGCGGGTACGGTCGCGTACACGCAGGTGTGCAATCCACAGACCCCGATTCAATCCATTTATGATCTCGGGACCGGCCTCTACAAAACATTCGAAGGCGGCCTCTACGAGGGCGGATCGAATACGCGCCCGCCGGCCCACGAAGCCGCCGGCGTGGCGATCGCCCGGTCGATCGGACCACTCTCAACGAACGGCGTGCCCGATCCCTCCGGCGATGTCGTGTTAATTTCGATCGGTGTCAGCAACATGTCGCATGAGTGGGGCGCCGGCGCCACTGACGATACCTCCTCCGTTAAACTGACGTTTACAGCAAAAGCGGAGACCCTGCAGTCGCAGGGCTTGATCAATTCGCAGCTCCGTATCATCGACGGGGCTGGCAGTGGACTCGTCGCGGGCGACTGGGCCGCATTCCCGCCCGATACGAACGGACGGCCGTGGTCGGTGCCGATAACACGCCTGCAGGCGGCTGGTTTGACGCGCTTCCAGGTTCAGATCGCGTGTGTCAAAACGGTGAATGCCAACCCGACGGAGTGCATTGCTGGGGATGGCTCGTCGACTGGTGACGCGGGAGTTCTCACCGCCTATTACGCGGACATCGCGCGCAACCTCATGACGGTTTTCCCCAACATCAAGCTCGCCTATTTCGTAAGCCGAATTTATGCTGGGTACACGACTAATCCGCTCAACCCCGAGCCATACGCGTACGAATCGGGTTTCGCCGTGAAATGGGTCGTCACCTCGCAAATCAATCGCACGAACGAGTTCGGTGACCTCAACTTCGATCCTGATGCCGACAGGGTAGTTGCCCCATGGCTGGCGTGGGGCGCCTATTTGTGGGCGAATGGCGAGACGCCAAACGGACTCGGCATCAGCTGGTCGATCGGCGATTACCGGGCCGATCTGACTCATCCCAGCACCGGTGCTGTTGACAAGGTTGGAACGGCATTTCTCGAATTTTTTCTAAACGACTCAACGACGCAGCCATGGTTTTGCGCGGATGCCTGCGCCCCGGCCGAGATTCCGGTACCCGCCACAGATGCGCTGTCGCCCAACTACCCGAACCCGTTCAACCCGATGACGATCATTGAGTACTCGACCGTCGAAGATGGTCACGTTGAGCTCTACATCTATGATGTTCGTGGACGACATGTTCTCACGTTGGTCCGCGGGCCGAGAGCGGCGAGCACGTACCGAGTCCCCTGGAATGGCACAAACGAGAGTGGGAACCCTGTCGGCACTGGATTGTATTTCTACCGGCTGATTACCGATCATTCCGATATAAGCCGAAAGATGATCCTGGTGCGATAGTATCAAATGACCCCGGGAGGGGTGGGGCGCTGAGCGATGCGGTGCAACGCCTTCTTTATGTCGCGTTTCTGCGATAACGAATGATCCGCACTTCGCCATCGAATTACGGTCACATTCATTGTGCATGGCCTCTCTTCCAGCTGCACCTTGACATCGACGCGCCATCCTCCCGACTAATTCTCGCCCGCTTTCGGCTTTACTTCCCACAGAACGTTCACGATTTTCCATTCACCGTCAATCTTGGCCAGGTGCAGGTAATCGATCCAACCCGCCATGACGGCCTTCGCACTCGCGACGTTTCCGTAGACGTCGAGAATCATGACCTCTTTTTGCTGCTGGTCTTTTGGCGTTTTTGGTCCCCAGGCGGCTCGCGTGTACTGGACAAGAGTCATCGCTCCCATGTTGTCGAGACGGCTCCGGCCTTTTTCATCTTTGCGTATGATGCGTTTTGCGAGTTCCGGGTGCAGGCAGTTCTCCATGCGCTCCGCATCACCGGTGTACCAGCTTTCGCAGTAGTCCATCGCGGCCTTGCGGATTGCATCTGCATCCGGGCCCGCGTACTTGACTCCACCATCCGACGTACCCGCTATTGTCAGGATCGAGAGTGCTATGATCCACTTTCGCATACTCTAACCTCCTTCTTTCGCAAGCGGGATTCGAGTCAATGCCAGGCGACCACCTGCCAGACCCCGTCCCGTTCCACATACACGCACGGGCCTCGTAACGATACCGAGTGCTTCTCTCCCCCCGCTCGTAGTTCGCTGTGCCGGTACACCGAACGCCTGGCGACGCGTCTTCTACTCCGGCAGAAAGGGTGGCTGGACGACACCTTCTTCAGTGATGAATCCAGCGATGAGATCGCGCGTCGTTACATCGAACGCCGGATTCACGGCTCGAGCGCCCGTCGGAACCGTTGTGACTCCCTTGAACTGCTTTACTTCTTCTTCCGCGCGCTCTTCGATCGGGATCGCATCACCGTCGGGGATCGAGCGATCGATGGTGCTCGACGGCGCCGCAATGTAGAACGGCACCCCATAGTGCCTTGCGACGATCGCAAGGTTCAGTGTGCCGATCTTGTTCGCTGTGTCCCCGTTCGACGCAATGCGATCCGCACCGACGATCACGCACGACACCATACCGCGGCTCATGATCGATGCGACAGCCCCATCGCACAGCACGCTCACCGGAATGCCCCGCTGTTCGCACTCCCAGGCGTTGAGGCGCGCGCCCTGAAGGAGCGGTCGCGTCTCGTCGGCGTACACGTGAATCTTTTTCCCCGCACCCACCGCCGCAAACACGACACCGAGCGCAGTCCCGAAACCACTCGTCGCGAGACCGCCCGTGTTGCAGTGCGTCATCACATTGTCGCCATCTTTGAGAAGTTCTGCGCCGTGACGCCCGATCGCCATGCACATCTCGACATCCTCCTCGTAGATAGCGATCGCCTCCTTGTGGAGACGTTCGAGCATCTTGTTCGTCCCGGGAAAATCCTGCGCGTAAACATCTTTCATCCGCCCGACGGCCCACGAGAGATTCACGGCGGTTGGTCGGGTACTGACGATCTGCTTCCCGGCGGCATCGAGCACTTCTCGAACGGCCGTCACGTCGACGTCTGGAAATTTTTCAACGGTGACGCCTTCCATGTCGAAGTAGTATCCGTTTTCCTGGGGCCACGCCTCTTCAACGGCGAGCAGTAATCCGTAGGCACCGGCAACGCCCAATGCGGGCGCCCCCCGGATTCGAAGTTTCGCGATCGCCTCACAGAGGAGGTCCACAGTTTCGATCCGGAGTACCCTGTACTCGCCCGGAAGGAGCGTCTGATCGATCAGCTCGACCGCACCCTGCAACATTCGGATTGTCGGTAGAATATCCTTTATATCTTCCACCTAAACTCTTTTCAACAAATCAAATAAAAGAACAACTGGAAGACCCACAACGTTGAAGTAGCACCCATCGATCGATTCAACGAATGCCGCTCCGAGCCCCTGAATCGCGTAGGCCCCCGCCTTGTCGTCCGGTTCTCCGGATCGGACGTACGCGTCGATCTCGTCCGCGGAGAGGTCACGGAAGCGAACCCGCGTTGCCTCCTTGCCGAAAAGCTCGACACCGTCCGACTCGCGGCGCACTGCAACACCCGTAACAACGGTGTGAGTTCGACCGCTGAGCTTCGATAGAAACTCGGCGGCCTCAGAACCGTCAACAGGTTTACCCATGACGTCGCCATCCACAACGACAACGGTATCGGCGCCGATCACGATCGCATCCCGGTGCTTCGCGGCCACATCTGCCGCTTTCGCTCGCGCAAGCGCCAATGCAACCTCTTCTGCACCGCCCGCCACGACCGAACCTTCGACCCCC
>JAPUJU010000201.1 GCA_027296025.1 bacterium | reverse complement strand
CAACCGCAACATCAACTTTCTGCGTCGACCTACGGGTGGGGGCGATCTTCTCTGTCATGGTTCGGTGTTGTTTATCAAAAAAACCACGAGGCGGTCAGCGCGAGGACGAACCCGGTAAGATCTACGTCGAAGTTCAAGTCCTGTCGGCCGTCCGACAATGTCGGCAGGTTCAGATCGATTTTGCTCTGTGCCATTTGAAAGCGCCCCTCGGCGCCCAGCGCGAAGGTTGGCCTGAGGTGATACAGGATGCCCAGCACGGCGTGAAATTCCGGTTCGGCCGTTACCTGAGTTTCGTCTTGCTGCTCGCTCGGAAACGGCTGGCCCGTCGACACGACGAAGAGGTCCTGCTCGTACTTCATATAAGGGAAAACGAATCCGAAGCCAAGCCCAGTGTATATTTGAATCTCGGATACGGCTGCATCATGAAAATAATAGAGCCCGGAAACGGAGACACTGGATAGTATGACGTCCATTGACCGGGAAAACGATACGAGCGGTTGATTGATGGTATCGATGACCGACGGGACGAGGAGTCCTTTGCTTTCGGAGTTGAGAAACGCCACGCTTCCTCTCACGCGGAACGCGAACTGCGGGTGGACCTTGTTGAGGAACATCGCGTCGAGGTTCAACGACGCTCCGAAATCCTCGGTGACGGATTCTTTTTTCAACGGTTGAAGTAGCAACGATTCGAGGTAGTCCCATAATTCCTGGTTGTCGGCGCCCCCGTAAAAGCCTATGCCCAGCGTAAAGGCCTTCTGCGGAATCGGGCCGTGGTACTTTCTCGGTTTCAGGATCGGGTCTGCGTTCGGTGCGGTGGGGAGTACAATCAGCGCTGCCAGAACAAGAAGCGCGATCGATGTCGGCGTCATTTTTGGTGTCATTGTCGATTTTCCCCCTTGGAGCGTAAATAATGAATATCGTGTTCAAAGTCAACTTGTTATTTGATTGAGGCGTCTGAACGAAGCGATTCTAAAACCATTGATTGTTACGAGTACGGTCGTTCTCGCGTGGGGCTTAAACCTTGACACCCTGCGGTACGGGTTGGTAGAGTTCAGGTCGACTCTCGAGGGAAGGGTACGGATATTGAAGAAGATCCTCTTTGTCTGTTCGGGCAATACGTGTCGGAGTCCGTTGGCAGAAGGAATCGCCAAGAAGTTAGTTGCGCAAGGTGATCTGAAAGACATCGAAGTCTCTTCCTCCGGATCCTCAACCCTCGACGGTTTGCCCGCATCTCCACTCGCGGTCTCTGTTGCCGAACAGCACTCTGTTGACCTCTCCAGCCATCGCTCCAGGTTCTTGACGCGAACCGTGGTCGGGGAAGTGGACCTGATCGTAACGATGGCCGAAAAACACAGAGAGACCGTCGGTATCATCGAGCCCGGGACGCTCGCGTATACATATCTGCTGACGGATCTGTGCGGTGATGAGGATGGAGATGTTCCGGATCCCATCGGTATGGGAAAAGAGGAATACGAAAACACTTACCGATTAATCGAGCGATGCCTGGGGGCGTTTGTCGGGAACATCAAAGATTTCGATGGTTGGAAGAAATAGAACGTGCGACAGGCAGAAAGGTAATCATGGCTCTCGAAAAAACCGAAAAAATTTGGATGGATGGAAAGTTTATTCCGTGGGACGACGCGAAAATCCACTGCTGCTCACACGTGGTCCATTATGGCACCGCCGTGTTCGAGGGAATGCGGGTTTACAAGACTCCGAAGGGAAGCGCGGCGTTCCGATTGGATGCGCACGTCGACCGTTTGTTCAATTCAGCAAAAATATACCGCATGGAAATCCCGTACACGCGACAGCAGATTACGGACGCTATAATGGAGACGGTTCGCGCGAACAAACTCGAGGAATGTTACGTTCGCCCAGTCGTCTATCGCGGTTATGGCGAGCTCGGTGTCAATCCGTTTCCGAATCCGGTCAACGTATTTGTCGCGGCATGGCCGTGGGGCGCCTACCTCGGTAAAGATGCGCTGGAGGGCGGCGTTGATGTGTGCGTGTCGAGCTGGACGCGCATAGCGCCGAACACTCTCCCTGCCCTGGCGAAATCGGGAGCGAACTACATGAACTCGCAGCTGATAAAAATGGAAGCCTTGCAAAACGGCTACGTCGAAGGAATCGCGCTGGATGCGTCGGGGTACGTGAGTGAGGGGAGTGGTGAAAATGTGTTCGTCGTACGACGCGGCAGGCTGATGACGCCGCCGCTGGGTGCGTCGGTGCTGCCTGGCATTACACGTGACTGCGTGATCATTCTCGCGGAAGAGCTCGGCATCGAGGTTGTACAGCAATTGATTCCACGTGAGGCGCTGTACATTGCCGAGGAAGTTTTCTTGACCGGAAGCGCGGCCGAGATTACTCCGATTCGAAGCGTAGACAAGATAACGGTAGGGGAAGGTCGGCGGGGTCCGATTACCAAAAGGATGCAGGAGCGTTTCTTTGGCGTGCTCAACGGCGAGCTGGAAGACACGCACGAGTGGTTGACGTATCTTTGAGACGAGGGAAGACGTTGTGATCGACAGTATTCACGCTGTCTCGGACTTCGAACTGCTGGAAAAGACCGATCCGGAGGTCGCGAACGCGATCAAAGGAGAGGTGTTGCGCCAGCACGGGCAGCTCGAGATGATTGCTTCCGAAAATTTTGCGAGCCGCGCTGTTCTGGCGGCGATCGGATCGGTGTTGAACAACAAGTACGCCGAAGGGTACCCCGGCAAGCGTTACTACGGTGGTTGCACAGAAGTCGACAAAGCTGAAAATCTGGCTCAGAGCCGTGCTCGTGAACTCTTTTCCGCGGAACATGCGAACGTCCAGCCCCACTCGGGAAGCCAGGCCAACATGACTGCGTACCTCTCCCTGCTCGAGAACGGCGACAAGATCATGGGGCTGAGTCTCAGTCACGGAGGGCACCTGACTCACGGGCATCCGGTGAACTTCTCCGGGATGTTCTACGAGGTTGTTTCATACACCGTCGATCCCGAAACAAAAGTTCTCGACTATGACGTGGTCGAGAAGCAAGTCCTGCAGGAGCGGCCGAAGATGCTCATCGGCGGGGCGAGCGCGTACGCACGTACTCTGGATTTTGCCCGGATGAGGAAGATCGCGGACAAGGCCGGCTGCTACCTCGTCGTGGACATGGCGCACATCGCAGGGCTGATTGCCGCCGGCGTTCATCCCAATCCGGCCCCGCACGCTCATATCGTTACGAGCACGACACACAAGACGCTTCGTGGTCCCCGAGGTGGGTTCATCCTTACGACGGCGGAACATCGTGAGAAAGTCGATAAAATCAACTTTCCCGGGACGCAGGGCGGCCCGTTCATGCACGCGATAGCGGCCAAGGCGGTCTGCTTTAAGGAAGCGATGACGGTCGAGTTCAAGGCCTACCAGGAGCAGGTCGTCTCCAATGCAAAGACCCTTGCGAAATCTTTTGGTGAGCGTGGGTTCGAGGTTGTCTCTGGCGGCACGGACACGCACCTTTTTCTTCTCGACTTGAGTGGCCGCGATCTTACAGGTAAGAAAGCGGAGCGGGTTCTCGAGGAGGCCGGTATCACGGTAAACAAGAACACCGTACCGTTCGATAAGAAGAGTCCTTTTGTCACGAGCGGGATTCGGGTAGGGACGCCGGCCCTGACGACGCGTGGAATGAAAAACGACGAGATGGTAACTATTGCGAACATGATGTGCAGGGTGCTGGAAAACGTCGAGAACAAGCGTGTAATCGAGGAAGTTCGCGCGCGAACGAGGGATCTCTGCGAGGCGTTTCCGCTCTATGCAGAGTACAGAC
>JAPUJU010000200.1 GCA_027296025.1 bacterium | reverse complement strand
GCTCGCCGTACTTCAACCAGCAGATCCGGGCGGGCAGTCCCTGAAACGCGACCCGTTCGCGGGCCATACGAATCCATCGCACCAGGCCCTCCTTATGGTCAAACAAATCGAGCATCAGGTCATCACTGGCCGCGATATCTGCGGGATCACCGGAAAGAGCGATCCAGCGGAAGGGTCCGCTTCCCTGGCAGAACAACGGGCGAATGAACGCGGGAACAAAACCGGGGAACGAAAAAGCATCCTTGTAACCGGCCTTCTCCGCCTGGCCGCGTATGTTGTTCCCGTAGTCGAAGACGATCGCACCGGCCTTCTGGAAACCAACCATTGCTTCGACCTGAGTCGCCATCGACGCCATCGAACGGGCGATGTAGTCTTCAGGGTCCTTTTCTCGAAGTCTTGCCGCCTCGTCGAGAGAGACACCGGACGCAACGTATCCGTTCAACGCGTCGTGCGCCGACGTCTGATCGGTGACAGCATCGATCGTGACACCGCGGCGGAGGATTTCCGGAAACACATCCGCCGCGTTCCCGACAACGCCGATCGACAGGGGGTGCCCTTTTTCCCGAGCGTCCATCGTACGTTCTAGTGCCTCGTCGAGGCTATCGGTCATCGAATCAAGGTATCGGGTCTCGACACGTCGTTCGATGCGCCGTGGATCGACATCGACGGCGATACAAACCCCGCCATTCATCGTAACCGCAAGCGGCTGCGCGCCCCCCATCCCGCCGAGCCCACCGGTCAATACCACGCGCCCCTTCAGCGACCCGCCAAAGTGTTTGTCCGCGCAGGCACCGAACGTCTCGTAGGTTCCCTGCAGAATTCCCTGTGTCCCGATGTACATCCAGCTGCCGGCGGTCATCTGGCCGTACATCATGAGATCCTTGCTCTCGAGTTCCCAGAAGTGCTCCCACGTCGCCCACTTGGGTACCAGCAACGAGTTCGCAATCAGTACCCGCGGTGCACCGCTGTGCGTCTTGAACGTCGCAACGGGTTTCCCGGACTGTACGAGCAAGGTTTCGTCGTTATCGAGCGTCCGAAGGCTCTCGACGATCCGCGCAAACGCGTCCCAGTTCCGGGCAGCCTTGCCACGCCCACCGTACACGATGAGATTCTTGGGATCCTCCGCGACTTCCGGATCGAGGTTGTTGCACAACATGCGCAACGCCGCCTCCTGTCCCCAGCCTTTGCAACTGAGTTCAGACCCTCTCGGTGCCCGAATATTCCGGCCTTTGATATCGATCGACATGGGTTTGATTTCCTCCTGCGAGCGGATTCTAGCACCGTCGCCCGTGGATGAAAAGTCGGAATCGGGGCCTCACCGTTCCTTCCAGCCCCGATACGACAAACGCCGGGCCATCGAGGGCGCCCGGCGTTCGGCCTGCTCGTTGAACGCCGGCAGCTTTAGAAGTTACGGTTCAGGATGACGTGTACCTTGGTCTGCTGGAGCGAGAGTTCCTCACCAACGGCGAAACTCAGATCGATGTTTCCAGCGCGCGATTGTGTACGCAACCCGAATCCGTAGCCGACGATGAAGTCTTCGACGCGTTGAATGCCTGCCAACGGCGTCAGGACCTGATTCGATACATAGCCGGCATCGATGAAAAGGTACCCGTTCTCGAGTCGCTTACCGATAAGAAGCTCGGATCTGGAGTAACCGACTGTCCGGCCATGAAACTGGTCCTCGCGATATCCGCGCACCGTCGCGGCGCCTCCGAGAAAGAACTGTTCGGCGAGCGGAATCAGCTCCTCATCGCTTTCGAGCGTTTTGAAGTGAAGTTCCTGATCGAAATGAAAGATAGAACTGAAATCGACCAGACCGTGGGCGCCCGCTTCAAGGATCAACTGATTGACCTTTTCGGTGCCGGCGTCGTCACGTAGTTTCATGTTTTTTAACGCATAGGCGTTTCGGTTCCGAATCTCGAGCAACGTACCCCGGCGTTCATTCCCACGCACGTAGTTGAAACCACCGACGAATCGCATCCGCAACGAATTGGCGGTCGGCCCCTGGCCGAACGTGTTGCGGTCCGCGTGAAACTCCCCGTCGAGTCCCAGCAGGCCACCCCAGAGACGGCCGACCGGTACACCGGCCTCGACGCCCACCGACTGCCACGTAAACAGCGTGTCGAGACCGACCTGCTCCAGTACGAGACCGAACGTCATGCGCCGGCCAAGAAAGAAGCGCTGTTTCAGACCCAGCCTGACCTCGGCCTTGCCCTGTCCATCGTTGCGCCAGAACGCATTGAAGTCGCTGAGTGAGCCCCCGATATTGACGAGGTTCAGGCGAACCATACCGCTCAGGATCCGGTCTTGCCTTTCTTCCTGCTCCGAGTAACCAAGTGCGGCGGAAAACGAATTGTTTCGCGCCGGCTCGATCACGCGGATCGTCGCTGCGACAGTCCTCCCGTCCGGTGCCAGTCGTATGGTCGGATAGGCGACATCGGTGAAAATACCGCTCGTCGTCAGCCGCAGGTAAGACTCACGCAACTTCTGGCCGCTGTAGGGTTCGCCCTGTTTGAGACCGGACAATTTGATGACGAGATCCTCCCGCGTCTTCTCCAGGCCTTCAATCTCCACAACTCCCAGATTCTTTCTTCCGCCCTCCACAACGAGAATCGACGGGCTCACCGTTTTCTTTTCGATGTCGAGAGCAAAATCGTCGATCCAGATCTGCACGAATGGATAACCGCGGTCGTCGTAGGCGTGCAGCACGTCATCGATTCGTTTGTTCAGTTCGCGCGCCCGGTACGGATCTCCACTTCGAAGCCCCAACAGTCCGCGAATGTCTTTCTCCGAGAGGCTCTCGTATCCCGTGATGATGATCTCTCCGTAGCGTGCAACCTCTTCCTCGTCGATGGCAATAACGAGCGTCGAATCCGGATCGAGAGAAAGATAGATCTTCGCGAACAGGAACCCTTCTTCGATGTACGCTTCCTGGAGCCTCCGAACGACAACGGATTCTCCATCCGTTTTCCAGTCAACGCCGTCGAGCAGTACCGTGATTTTCCCGGCATCGAAGTGCCGGTTGCCCCACACTCTGAACGAACCATCCTCGCACCACGCCAATCGAGGCACCAGAACCCCTGAGAGGACGATGATAATCACAAGTATTCGGTTAGAAAATCGCACGGGTCTCCAGACGAAAATTGTGGTCGAGAATCTGCTTTCCTGAAAACGTCCGTTCGCTGCGCCCCTCATAGCTTCCAAGTATCGAAATCATTTTCGAGATGCGAAGATTAGGTGTGAGCCTCCACCGGTGGCGCGTGCCGCCGGTGGCAAAGAACACCGGGCGAATCCCGGTTTCCTCCTGAACATCGAAGAGAGTGACGTCGTAACCACCAAAGATGTTCACGTTGCGTGTCAAGCGCCACACGAACTTTGAAATGAATGACGCGGACAGTTCTTCCGCTCCGGACTCTGCATCCTTTCGCCGCCCGCCCTCGAGGGTTCCGTCGAGCGTGCTTCCGGCAGAGAACCGCAGCCCAACCCCGCCAGATGCTGTCCAGCCCTCTACATCATAGGTGCTTCCGGTTCCCATGAACAGCCCGCTGCCACCCCGGCGACGAAGCTCACGCCGCATTTCGGCGCTCGCACTCAGCGAACTCGACAACGACCGCCTGAGTTTCAAGTTCTGCTGTTGAAGGAAGCGGTCTTCCTTGACGCCCCCGAACCGATTGTCTTCGTCGTCTGTCCGCTCGTAGTGAAACGTGAGTGACCAGTTCGAGTACGAATCCAGCAGCGACCAGTCCTGAATCAACGAGATCAGCCCGAAGAGCGTCGAGTTGTTTCTTTGAAGTGCGGATGGAAAGAACAGGTAGACCTTTAACGCGTCTGAGAAGGTCGTTTCCTCCTGAATACTGATAGACTGTCGGAGCGAGACGTTCCGCGTGAGCCAGGCGATCGGCCCGCGCCCCCGGCGTCCCCCCGACGGCGCCTTCAACGAGAATCGAAGGTTCGCGCTCACATTTCGGGTGGGAATCGTGTTCAGCGTATTGAGAAAGATGACCGTGTAATCTCCCCGGCCGCTCCCGACGGGTTCGCCCTGCTCGTTGTAGTCGCCCTGGCCTTCGCCGACAAAGATGACGGTCTTCTGCTGAACGCGTGAGTCGGTCTGGTTAATCTGATAGTTGAAGTTCGAACGGAAACCAATTCGGTTGACCCGGAGGAGCCCCTTCAGGCGGGCAAGATCAGTCGTCGTGGTTGCATTCGTGAACTTGTTATCCTCGATGCGGTGCGAGTACGTCAGTTCACCCTGCAGTGATTTGATTTTGCGCGTCACAAAAGAAAGGCTGTAACGTTGCTCGGTTCGCGAATCCTGAAACCCGAAGGTGGTATCGGCAAGTTCGCGTGTGTTGCGCCGCTCGAATTCGACGGTGTACGAATACGCCGTTTCGCGCCGCTTCGCCATCCGGAAGAGCCACTGGTCATACGCGATTCCGCTATCCGGATCCGCCGTGGAGAGTGACAGATATTCCTCGGTCCCATAGGTCACCGACGGCAGCCAGTGCCATAAACCGTATGACGCACTGACTCTCCCGTGCTGACGAGTACGCCGAACGTCGTCTCCACCGACGTCACTCGTGAATACGCGCCCGCGAACACGCCGGTCCTCACCGGCGGCAAGAAGCCCAAGTGCTTCGTGTTTGGATCCGTCGAAGTTGCCCCTCTGGATCGTCCCAAACTTGTAGTCGAGTTCCACGGCTTTTCCGGCGACGAAGGCCGTGATGTACTCCTGCAGGACTTCCCGACCTACCAGTTGCTCGTTCTCGAGGTTCCAGTCACGGTAGAAGTAGGAGTGCCGCGGATCTTCCATGCTCTTGAACCGGTCGAGAATTGTGCTCACGGTGCCATCCAGACTCAGGCGCCCGAACCCAAGTGGGATGCGCCGAAGTCCGACCTGAAGCTCTCCGGCGTCACCGATATTGTCATCATCATCCATGTCGGACAATGTGTTGGCGTCGAAATCACTTACGTTGTACTGCAGGTCGAAGAATAGATGGCTGTCCTCCGGGCGCGCGATTCGAGTTGTGATGACAGTGTGAGATTCGGGCAGCGGCAGTGCGCGTCCGACCACGTGCGTCCCATTGCCTACGCCATCGAAACGGTAGTACGGAAGTCCGCTGCGCGTTATCCCGCCTGCAACATAGTCTCCCTTGCCCTCGCTTACGACGAACGCAACGACGAAGTCTCCGAGTGAATCGTTGTAGACAAAGATCGCTGGAGTTCCCGTGACCGTGTCGGCCGGCACCTGTACGTACTGTCCTTCACCCGGTTCGACCTGTGTCACGCCCGGAGCGATTGCACGACCTCCCGCATCGCCGGATTCCGCAATGATCTGCCGATCTGCGTCGTCAAATGCAATCGCCTTTGGATTGTCGGGATCGTCTTCCTCGTGTGAAACGATCGCACCCAAGGAGAACCCCCCTGGCAGCCGATTTGCTTCCGCGTTTGAAAATACCGAGGTTCTGTCGTATCTCTCCTGCGTCACCTCGAAATCAACCGCAATCTCGGTGTCCTCCGTAACAACGCGGCGGGGCGTAAACGTGACGGTGCCCCGTTCGTAGTCGATCGTGAAATCACGATCAAGGCCACGCTGAAGTACCTGCCCGTCGACATACACTCTCTCCGTCCCGGCGATGATGACCACGTTGCTCACCCGCGCTTCCGGAACCAGTTCGTACGGGCCCTGTAGACCGGATGTCCCACGAAACTTCGCCCGCCGGAACTCGCCCTTTGTCTGCCCGGCGACCGCCCCGAGATGGGTGTTCGGACCGCCTACCTGCCCCCACACTCCCTTGAGTTCACGCCGAAAAGACGAGAACGACGAATACGAATTCTGGAAGGAAAAATCGCCGAGAGTTGCCTTCGCTTTCGGACCGGACAGTTCGACAAACACCTTGTCGAGATACTGCAGTTCTTCGGTGTTGCCCTCGGGTTGTACGGGCAGGTTGTCGTCCGACAGGAGTGCCTTGACCTTGATCGACGACGTGAGATGGCCTTCGATTGTTACACGAAGCGTCTGATCGAGGTCGGTGCCTCGATTGCTACCGGTGGAGAAGCTGATCGACTTGACTCCACCGAAAACAAGATCACCGGTGGGATTGATGAGCGGCGCTGGTTCGGGGATCTGAGCGTCCCGTGGGGGAACCTCACGCGGCGTATCACTTATTTCAATCTTGCGCAGCGAATAGACAGAATTTGCAAGAAACGGCAATCGCATGTATTCGACTACGACGACGGGGTGCTCCGGGAGCGGCGCGTTGATGCGCATGAGCCCCTGCTGGTAGTTGATCTCGTACTGATCCGGGGTCAGTCGCTCGCCGTTGACGCCGACTTTCTCACTGCCCTCGACGATGAAGGCCGCGCTCAGATAGATCCTGGCGCCACGCGTAACGTCAGGCAGTGTATCCGTCACCGAGCCCCACGTCCGCCAGTCGAATCCATCAGACTGGGCGCGGGTTTCCCCCGTCACGCCAAGAACGGCGCACGTGAGCAAAAAGTATCCACAGATCTGAGCGCGTTTGATACGTCATCACCTGAACTCGTACAGGGCGCTGTTGGCGGTATCTGTTACATATATCTGTCCTGTCGACGTGATCTCCACGTCAGTGGGTCGAAAATTATCGACACCTGCGGGTCGGATCGAGCGAAGGAGTCTGCCAGACTCGTCGAAGACAAACACGCGACCCGCGCCCGGGTCCGCGACATAAATCGTTCCGTCGGATGCCATGACGGCCCGCCGAGGCCGGCGCATCGGGTTTTCCATCCCCTCTTCGGGTATGACACGCAAAAACTTTCCACCCTCGTCGAATACTTGCAGCCTCCGGTTGCCCGAATCCGCTACGAGGAGCCCTCCCTGCTCGAGAAAGGAAATCCCGGCCGGAGAGTCGAACTGCCCGGGAAACGATCCGTAGCTACCGAACAGAACTTCGACCTTGAGATACGCATCGAAGAGAATCACCTGGTGCTCGGTTTCATCGGTCACGACGATCCTGCCCGAATTGTCGACGTCCATTCCGGAGGGCGCGGTTCTCCCTCCTTCGAACAACTCATCAAAGTTGATCAGCACGTCGCGGTAGGTTCCGGTGTGGTCGAACCTCACTACAAGCCGGCTGACAACATCGAGTGAGTAAACGAAGAATCCCGTGGCCTTGACGTCCCCCGGATAGAACCCGGGGATCTGGCTCGGACTCTGGAACTCGAGGGCTTTGTCGCCATCGGGGCTGAGCCGGATGATGCGGGCAGCAACCCCGTCGGCCACAAGGAGACGGCCGACGAAATCCACGCTGATCGCGAGCGGCTCACCGAGCGTGATCCCCATCACGGACCGGTACACGGCCGACGGTGTGTCACCTGCCGATTCCGACACGTACGTCACCGGTGGCGTTCCTTGCGAAGCACATCCGAAGATCGCCATCGCCAGAAAGCAGG
>JAPUJU010000020.1 GCA_027296025.1 bacterium | reverse complement strand
TACGAATTCGTGGCGAGCGGAATCGACGACGCCTTCACCGACACTATGATGTTGTGAAAATCATGTTCCTCGAGAATACCGATGTGGCGCATGGCGCTTTCGACCATCGCTTCCGGTGTCGGATATCCATGCTTTTCGAGCAGATCGCGTTCGAGTGATCCTGCGTTCACCCCGATCCGAATCGGGAGCTCGTTGGCCTTGGCCTTTTCGACGACCTTTTCGACTTTCTTACGGCTGCCGATATTGCCGGGGTTGATGCGGAGCTTCGCGACGCCGATGTCCGCCACCATCAAAGCGACGCTGTAGTCGAAATGAATGTCGGCGATAATCGGTACCGTTGCTTTCGGGATCATCTTCTCGAGTGCCACGACGCTCGCGCGACTCGGTGTGCTGACGCGGATCAGGTCACACCCGTTGTCCTGCAGGCGCAGGATTTCATCGAGTGTCGCATGGACATCGGTCGTGTCCGTCGTCGTCATCGACTGCACCGATATCGGCGCTCCGCCGCCAATGGCCACGTTGCCGACCATTACCTGTCTGGTTTGATCCCGTGTTGTCACATTCGCCTTTCAATTCTCGCGGGTCAGGGGGTTCTCACGCGCAAGTGTGTGTTAATTATAGCCAGACGGGGAGTCGTTTGGCAAACGTTGATTCAGGCCTGGGGCCCTTGAGAGGGCTGATCTTCAGCGCCAGGGGCCCGTGTAGCCCCACTATCTCAGGGGCTGATCAAGTCTCAGTGACGCTCGGGACGAGGGGCACCATACGCAGCGCAAGGCGCATCAAGAGCGCTGGCGTCTGGCGAGACCTCGGTGACGGATATTCGATCGTGAGTGGTCAATGCGCGTTACACCTCGGATGATGTATTATAATTGAACCGAACGATGCGTCACAACCGCACAGACATTATGACAAGTCAGAACACAGAAGAGAGACTTCGCAACCAGGTTGACCGGCTGCCCCTCGACCCGGGGGTTTACCTGTTCAAGGACTCGAAGGGCCGGATCATATACGTCGGCAAGGCCAAGGAGCTACGAACACGGGTACGCAGCTACTTTCGGGACGGCGGCGACGGGCGGTACCATATTCAGTTTCTTATCAAGCGGATCGCCGAGCTTGACTTTATGGTCACCCGTACCGAACAGGAAGCGTTGATCCTCGAAAACAACCTGATCAAGAAGCACCGGCCCCGTTACAACATTTTTCTGCGCGACGATAAGACGTATGTGAATGTTCGCTTGAACGTAGACCATGCGTTTCCTCGGCTGACCATCGTCCGAAACCCGCGAAAAGACAAGGCAAAGTACTTCGGTCCGTACGCTTCGGCCGGCTCTGTGCGTTCGACATTGCGCACTCTGGGAAAGATTTTTCCCATGCGAACGTGCAGCGACCAGGAACTCGCAAACCGCAAGCGGCCATGTCTGTATTACTACATCAAACGGTGTCCCGCGCCTTGCGTCGGGTACGTCGATGCGCAGGTGTACGCGGATACAGTTGGGCAGGTCACGATGTTCCTGAAGGGCCGCGGCGACCAGCTCACAAAAGCGCTCAAAGACAAGATGGAACTGCAGGCGGCCGAGCGGAAGTACGAGAAGGCGAGCCGCACGCGCGACCAGTTGTATGCCGTGCAGCGAACGCTGGAGAAGCAGCGAATCACAAAACACGGGGGTGTTCATCGCGACATCTTCGGCGTGCATCGCGAGAAGGAAAGGATGACGATTCAAGTGCTGACTGTTCGGGGTGGAAAGATGACGGGTGGAGATTCTTATCATTTCGAGAACGCGACCCTCCCCGTCGAGGAGCATTTGTCGTCATTTATCAACCAGTACTACCAGCGGGGCGCCGCGATTCCGAACGAGATCATTCTAGCATCACCGATCGATGACGGCGAAGCGATCGGTGCCTACCTGTCGGAACGTCGTGAGGCACGCGTCCGTTTCATCGTGCCGCAGAGGGGCGAAAAGAAACAGCTGGCCGATCTCGCGGCGCGAAATGCGCGCGTCGCCTTCGAGGACACCGGAGCGGGAGGCAGAAGCACAGAACTCCTCGAGGAGCTGCAGGATCTTCTGGAACTGCGTGCGTTTCCTCATCGCATCGAATGCTTCGACATTTCCAATTTTCAAGGGAGTGAAGCAGTTGCATCACGTGTCGCTTTCGTCGACGGCGAGCCGGCGCGCACATTGTACCGGCACTACCGGGTTCGGACGATCAAGGGGGCAAACGACTACGGCATGATGGAGGAAGTGCTCAAACGTCGGATCGCGAAAGGGATCAAGGAGCACGATCTGCCCGACCTGCTTCTCGTCGATGGGGGGCGCGGACAGTTGAACGTGGCGCTAAAGGTGATGGATCGCCTGGGGGCGGAGGATCAGGACGTGCTCGGTATCGCAAAAGTCAAAGAGAACAACGGCAAGCGGAAGGTCCGCGATAAGGAGAGGATCTACTCACCGCATCTGCCGGAGCCACTCCTGCTCGAGGGGAATTCAGACGCGCTCCATCTCCTGCAGCGGATTCGTGATGAGGCCCATCGTTTCGCGATCACCTATCACAAGAAAATCCGGAGCAAGGGTGTTCGGGCGTCTGTGCTGGACGCCGTCCCTGGCGTCGGGCCGGTCCTAAAGCAGCGGCTCCTCACGGCGTTTGCTGGGCCCGACGGGATGCGCAAAGCCGGAACGGCGGGGCTCGTGACCGTCCAGGGGGTCTCCTCCAGGCTTGCCGCGAAAATCATTGATGTCCTGGGACGGGCTACCTAGAGGACGTTTGCGAGGGGCCCTGCACCGTATGCCAGGGGCGCTTGACAATTTTCAGCTATCTCCGTATTATTCCTCTGACCTGAAATCCAGGCAAGCTCGTACCCACCACGGGTTTCAGACCCCCCATCGGATCGATTACGACGAAAAACAAACTGGACAGACGTTATCAATTACACTGCAATCGATTTGCGCCTCTTGGCGCAGGAGGTTTGCATTGAACGCGTTAAGGAAAATTGAATCGGGCCGCACGCGGTTGTTGATCCTGACGGGGATCGTTGCCATCGGCTTCGCCGCGTGTAGTGACGACGAAGGCGACCGCCCGCTCGCACCGTCTCCGCCGCCGTCGATCTCTGTAGCCTCGGTCGGCGGGCTGCCGCATAACGACGTTTATGACATTTTTGAAGATAGCCAGGGCCGCATGTGGTTCGCGACGAACAGCGGGGTGCTCATGATCGACGGCACGACGAGCAAGGTGTTCGACGACCAGGACTCAATTCCCAATCGTCAAATACGCGCGGTCGCCGAGTTGAACGATCAGATCTGGGTTGGCACCTGGGGTGGAGACGGTGGCACCGGTGGTGTCGGGTTTGCCGACTCGATGGCGATTTACGACGACGATACCCCTTGGGACCAACTACCCATCGCCGACGCCCGGCTGCCCGAGCGAAAAGTTTCTTCGCTCGCGGTCGATGCGTCACTGGACTTCCTCTACATTGGTACGGCGAACGGTATGACCCGTTACAGAAATATCAGCACCGGACCGGAGAGAGACAAGTGGAGAAGCTGGGCAGGCCCCTCCTCTGCGATGGGTGGCAACGGCAATATTTCGGACTTGGTGTTCTATAACAGTCCGCGGGGCAAAGAGGTGTGGATAACGAAGAGAAACACACAGGACGACGAGGGTAACATCCCGGGCCACGTTTCAATTTTTCGACCCGGCACCGGTTTTTCGTTTCTTACACCTGCTAACAGCGCCATTCCGTCAACGGACGCGACTGCCGTAATCGTCGATCCGAACAACGATCTTGTCTATGCGACATTTGCCGATGCGGGAGTGTCCTCGGTGGATGTCGACGGGAGTAAATGGACCCATTTCGACTCGCCCGAAGGTCTCGTGAGCAGCTTCGCCATGGCGATCGGGATCCAGGCCGATGGCACCAAGTGGGTCGGAACGATGGCGGGTCTGACGTGCGTGACGCCGGCGGGGAACATTACAAACTATACAGCCGGGAGCGGACTCCCCACTGTGCAGATACAGGCGATTTTTGTGGATTCGCAGGATCGTGTGTGGCTCGGGTTCATCGGCGGTGGCGCTGCCCGGGTAACGAGTGCCGAGGGTCACTGATTACACTTCCAGGAATTTTGGAAACCTCGTCAGGTTCTCGACTCCTCTTCGCGTAACGAGTACCGTATCTTCGATACGAACCCCACCGTACGGGTAGTAGTACAGCCCCGGTTCGATCGTTACGACCATACCCTTTTCCAGTACGGAAGAATTGGCACCGACGCGTGGCGGCTCGTGTATGTCGAGCCCCAGCCCGTGCCCCGTCGAATGGAAAAACCCCTGCATTCTCCCCGCCTTTTCGCCGCTGGCGAAGCCCCGATCTTCAAAAAGTTTCACGATCGCTGTGTGGATGTCCTTCGTTTTTGCGCCATGGCGGACCATTCGAACGCCGAGCGCCTGCCCTGCCCGGACCGCGCGATGCATTTTCTTTACCAGGTCCGGTGCCTTGCCTTTGACGAACGTGCGCGTCATGTCCGCGTAGTAGCCGGTTTCCTCAGCTCGAGGAAAAACGTCGATGATCACCGGCTCGTTTGCTCGGATCACACCGGACCCGCGATCGTGCGGGTCGCAGCCCTGCTTTCCCGGCGCTACGATCGTGGCGATCGGCACATACCCCTGTTCGAGGATTGTCGTATTGATGACACCGCGAAGCCGCTCCACAGTGAGCGTGCTACCTCCGTAAACGAGCCGGCCGCCCCTTACCTTGCAGTCCCTGAGGACCCTCAGCCCCGCCTTCATACCTTTCTCGGTCGCACGCATCGTTTTCTTGATGCTCGCTATCTCAACCGGCCGCTTGTAGATTCTCTCTGGGAAGAACGGATCGGGGAGCGGTGTTACCCGAATCTGTTGCCGGCGTAACCCGTCGGCGATTCCAACCGGAAACGTCGACGGTACAACCACACTTCGAATGCTGAAGTCGCGGAGAATTACGGCGAGTGTTTCAGCCATCGTCGGCACTTTCCCCATCGTGTGACGCGCCATGGTCGTGTAGTCGGAAAGTGAGTGAACGACGTGTGCATTCGACTGGGTTCTCGCACGGCCGATCTCCAGGTCGGTCATGATCAGGTGTCTCTTGCCTCCGGACGTCCGAATGAAGATGAACGGGTCGGGCGCAAAAAAACACGTCGCATAAAGCATATCCGCATGGGTTTCACTTGCTGCGAAAATAAGGACGTTCTTGTTTAGGTGACGGATCCGGAACTCGGAACTCATTACTTCGCGTCTTCCTGGATCGGTTTGGAGGTAACTTACGCAGCCGTTGCGGGAAGTGTCACCGATCGTGGCAATTTTGTTTTTGAAAGTAAAGCTAAAAAGCGGTATTCTAATGGGACCAAGGCTGTTGGCACCATTGCGTAAGTCGCAGTGTATGACCAGGTCGTCGTTGAGCACGAATCGGGGACGATCACAAGAACTGGAGTATCCATGGCGATCGATTTGCATATGCACTCGACTTTCTCCGACGGCGTCCATTCTCCGACTAAACTAGTAGAACTGGCGATCAAGAGAAAGCTGCGGGCGATCAGCCTGACGGATCACGACTCCCTCGGCGGAGTCAATGAGGCGATTGCGGCAGGCAATAAGTACGGTCTCGAGGTGATCTCCGGATGCGAACTCAGTTGCGAATTCAAAGGTCGTGACCTCCACATTCTTGGATACGGTGTGGATCAGAACAATGCAGAGTTTCAGGATATGCTCAGCAAATTTCGCGAGACCCGTTACAAGCGTGGGATCAAAATCGTCGAAAAGTTGAATGCCCTTGGTATGAACATCGACCCGGCAGAAGTTCTCGCGAAGGCGGGTGAAGGAGCGCTTGGACGTCCCCACATCGCGGCCGTTCTCGTCGACAAGGGATATGTTTCCAGAAACGCGGAAGCGTTCGACAAGTATATCGCCGATGGCGGGCCGGCCTACGTAGCGAAGTACAAAATGTCGCCGGCAGAAGCGA
Organism: bacterium; assembly: GCA_027296025.1. Classification (GTDB taxonomy): domain Bacteria; phylum Krumholzibacteriota; class Krumholzibacteriia; order WVZY01; family WVZY01; genus JAPUJU01. The sequence goes on along the minus strand of JAPUJU010000020.1, from coordinate 3,913 downwards.
TACGTTACATTCATCTGGCGGGCGGGCTTGCGTTCATTGCTCACCCCGGAATCTTCCTGGAAGAGGCGGACGACATCCGCGAACTTGCATCGTCCGGATTCGACGGTGTCGAGGTCTACCATCCAAAGCACAACGCCGGTAAGATCGAGCAGCTCGAAGCGGTCGCAAAAGACTACGGATTGCTCGTCTCGGGTGGAACGGACTATCACGGGTTTACCGGACGTGATATGCCGATGGGGTCCATCGAGATTCCATATGAAATCCTCGAAGCGATCAAAAAAAGACTTAAAGAAAAGCGCTCCTGAAACCGGCGCAAAGAAACGCGCCATCGATCCTTCAACGTTACGGCGCGTGCTGACGGTGTCCCTCGTGGTCAGCGGGCTGAGCATCGCCGTTGCTTCTTTTTTCCCCGACGCGAGGCTCTGGGGACTCAACCAACTCGCGTTTTATCCCCTGCCGATTCGTATCGCTGCACTCGTTCTGATGGCACTTGCCTGGGTTCCCGCGGCCCGTATTCGCTTCGCGCGAATGGTTGATGTCGTTTGTGACCGGCTGACGTCGGGGTATCGTGCGGTACCGCTCGCGGGTGGAGTGGCTGCGCTGGCATCTTTCATTCTCTTCTATGTGTTTCGCGCGAGAACCCGGCTTCTCGGAGACGGTGAACTCGTGATGCGTTACACTGAGCTTCAGCTCGAAAAGAACTTGAGCGCCGCGGGACATGTCGCGGACATCTTCGGTCACGAATCGGTCGCTCCCGGGACTAGCGTCCTTTACTTCGTTGCGGGGCGGGTGGCGTCCGCGTCCGGCGCATCACCGATGACGGGGCTGGTTGTCCTGAACGCGTTTCTTGGCGCGCTGTACGTGTTCGGTGTTGTGTATTTTGTCTGGAAGCTCCGTGCGTCCCCTCCCGTATCGTTCTTTACGAGCCTCTTTCTTGTCACGACGGGTACGATGGTTCTGTTTTTCGGCTACATCGAAAACTACGCGGCGCTGTATCTGCTCGGTTCGCTTTTTGTGTTTACGGCGATCCTGTCGCTCACCTCGCGCATGCGGGTGTGGGTCCCCATCGTTCTGTTCGTGCTCACGTGCGTCGCAAACGTCCAGGGAATCCTGCTCGCTCCCGCCCTCGCCTATGTCGTGGCTTCGCGGCTGCGGGGTGGAGGGGCGGTACCGCGACAGGTAACGATCATCGTGCTCGTGCTGACCGTTCTCGCTACGGTAGGAGCCAGGTCGTCCCAGCTCGGCCGGTTTTTTCTGCCGGCCGTGTCGACTCCGGATGTTCCCGGAGTCTTTTCGGTCGCACACATGGTCGACGTGGTGAACGAGCTCTTTCTCCTGCTTCCGATGATCCCGTTCATCGTCGCGGTCTCATTCGTCGGTCGCGGGGTACGAGGAGACGCGGCCCCCGGCGCGAAGCATACGGGTTTTGTGGTGCTTCTGCTGGCGCCGTTTGCACTATTCCTGTTCTTTTTCAATCCGGAGTTAGGCATGGCAAGGGACTGGGACCTCTATGCCATGCTCACGTTGCCGCTCATTTTTCTCTTTGTCATGTCCGCCGAACGCGGGATGAAGGTCTGGAACGCGGGCGAACATCTGCGTCGCGTGATGCTGCCGGCGGCGGCCACGGGCGCCGTCGCTCTCCTCGCGTGGGTCGGCATTAACGCGAGCGAGGCGCGCACGATCAATCGGATCCGTGCGATCCTCAGCTACGACACCGCCAATGCGACGTATCTCTACGAAAGCATCGCCATGCATTATCGGCGGGACGATCGCATCAACGCGGCGATCGGGACAATGAACGAAGCCTTTGAGTTTTCAGGCGACCCCATGTATCTGTACAACAGCAGCCTCATGTCTCTCGGGGAAGGGGATACTCTGACGGCGGTCGACGGTTTTCGACAGTGTCTGGAGATCCGCGAGGGATTTCCGCAGGCACGCATCAACCTTGCAATTCAGCTCTACAACCTCGGTGAATGGGAAGAGCTGATGCGTGTGTGCACGGATGGGGTCCGGCTCGAGCCGCAGAATCCCTACTACCATTACTATTTTGGACTCTACTACGAAGAGAGCGGTGAGAGTGAGCTTGCGCGAAATCGATTCATGTTCTGTCTTCGCCAGCCGATTCCGGATGACATGCGAAAAGACGTCGAGGCGGCCCTCGAGCGACTCGCGCCTGGCGAGTGAAGACGTTTACATCCGCCGGGTTGTCTGCTAGGGTGCCACTCCGAAGAGCATTTCGAATCAAAGGGTCGAATTCAGGAGGGAACAATGCCGGAAATCGGCAAAAGAGTGCCGGACTTCGCACTCGAGTCGGATGCAGGCGAGACTGTCTCTCTCGACGATTTTGCCGGTCGGACGCTCGTTCTCTATTTCTATCCCAAAGACGACACGCCCGGCTGAACGCGCGAAGCCTGCGATTTCCGTGATGAAATCGATGCGTTTCGCGCGAAGGACGTGGACGTTGTCGGTGTCAGCAAGGACACCGTGACGTCCCATCAGAAGTTCAAAGAGAAGTACAAGATACCGTTCCCGCTGCTGAGCGATCCGGACACGAAGGTTTGCGAGGCATACGGGGTGCTCCAGGAGAAGGACGTGTATGGCAAGAAAGTGATGGGTATCAACCGGAGCACGTTCGTGATCGACGGTGAAGGAAGCCTCCTTCACCAGTTCAACGGCGTGAAGGTTGAGGGTCACATCCGGAGCCTGCGGGATCTCGTCAGCGCCTGACGGCACGGTATCGGAGAAAAACTTCGTTGTCCTTTCGCCGGCTCGATACGAGCTCCAGCGGAAAGAGATTGGCGGCAAGGAATCCCTTGCCGTCGACGACCGTGGGGGCGTCCGCGCCCGCGATGATTCGGGGCGTTATCGTGACGTAGATTTCGTCAACGAGCCCCTCTTCGAAGAATGCGTAGTTGAGTGCTCCGCCTCCTTCCACTAGCACGCGCCGAATTCCGCGTTCGGCCAGCAATGTGAGTGCCCGGCTTGCACGAATGCGCTTCGCCGGCAGCACGACTACCTCCGCACATTTTTTGAAGCGGCGAACCCGCACGTCGCTCGCGGCCCGTGTCGTGATAACCAGTCGCCGAGTCTGGCTGTGTGTAAAAAACTGCTTTGTCGACGGCAGATCGAGCGCGCGCGTCAGGACGACGTTCAACGGGTGGAGGGTGTGGCCCGAGGCGACCCGCTTCCGGCGAATATCCCGGTCACGCACCCGAATCGCCCAGCCGCCGCTAGCCACCGTCCGGGAGCCGACGACCACCGCATCGGCGCGAGCGCGGAGGACGTCCATCAGGCGGCGGTCTTCCTTCGACCCGAACGAGAAATCTTCACGCAGTCGCGTCGAAATCTTTCCGTCGACGGACATGGCCATGTTGATGGTGACGTGCGGTCTCATAATCAAATAGAAATCAAAGGGTTAGTGGTGATTATAGCAGCCACCTCCACACTCGGAAACCAGTTATTGCGATGGAACGCTTTCGCGGCACGTTCCTCGCTACAGCCTCGATCATTGCCCCCCCGGTCGCCCTGCTGGCATCTGCGATCGGAACGTGATTTTTTTCCCGAATTCGTCTATATTGTATAATAGGCCGGTTTGACGACCTTGATTTTATTCATTTTGTGAGGAGCATAAATGGCACGCAGTGATGTCGTTGTTCGGGTCGCGGGTGAGGGTGGTGAAGGGGTTATCAGTACCGCGGGAATCTTGACGCGGGCTGCTGCAAACGCGCATTGGAAGGTCTTCACGTTTCGCAGCTACCCCGCCGAGATCAAGGGCGGTCTGGCGATGATGCAGGTTCGAATCAACACCGACGCGATCCGCTCGATCGGGATGGTCGCCGACCTCCTCATGGTGTTCAACCAGGAAGCGTTCGACGTCTGGGGTGACAAGCTCACACCCGATGGCGTGATCCTC
>JAPUJU010000002.1 GCA_027296025.1 bacterium | reverse complement strand
ATCTTCACGTCGATAATTGGCAAACAAGGCCGGGCCCGTAGCGCGGATTTTGACCTGATTCACACGCGACTCGCGCAGGTGCAGAAGTTGTCGACACCACCTGTGACGACTGAGGCAAGCACCAAGGGCGCCTTTACGAATCTCGAGACTATCGAAGAGACGCTGAACGACGCGGACAGAGGTTCGATCATCGGTATGTCAACCGACGATGAAGACCTCGCAGCGCTCCGAGCGAAGACGTGCGAAGTCGCGAGGAGTTATGTATCAGTGACCTGGGAATCGTTTCTCGACCGGCTCCGCGCCAGCCAGAACAGAGAAGGCGACAGGCAGCTGAGAGAACAGAGCCAGGTGTTCCTCGAAGAGTTGACCAAAAGCGTGTTGCGATGTGAGGAGTTTGGTTCGCTCGAGAAACCTGACTGGAGCATCGAACGAAGAAAACGTGAATGGAACACCGTTCTCAACCAGAAATTCTATGCGCTTGCAGACAGCGTTGCCGGGATTGCTCCGTACGACCAGTTCACGTGCAACCGGCGAGTTGGCCAGCTCGCGGCGGACTACAGTCGGAACCTCCACGAGGCTTCCGGTGACGAAACAGTAATGCGCACACAATGGGTCGCCTACGCGGAGCAGGCATGTCCGAAGGAATACGTCCCGCCCGACCCCTGCGATTCGGCAGACAGTCTGCTGGTCCTGTTCGAAGAGCTTCGCGAGAACATCAACGATGCGGTGGAAAGCGGCCGCGCGGACGACCTGGCGAGCAGACTGCGGAGCGAGGCGATCCAACTGAACCGGGCACTGGGGCCCTGCAGTCGTCGTGACGTGAAGGCTGCGAAAAACGAGTTGAGGGATTACATCAATGTCGTTGATTGGCTGGGCCACGCGGGTCGGTACCGGATAACGATTACGCGGGCAAGCCCCGACTTCGAGTTTGGGCTGTTCGGCCCGGGTGGCGAGAGCGACCCCCAGCTGAAGGATTCGAACTCCGCCCCGCACACGTGGGTCAGGCTCGAAAAGGATAAGTTTTACTATTTTGACTGGTCCACGGATCAGGACATCGAGGTTTACAAGAAGATCGAAAGCGACAAATCTCCGCTGTGCTCATTGCACTCGCGGCGTGATCTGATCGAGTTTGCGCTCGGCAAGGGAGAAGGCGCGCTTCTGGGAGATCATACAAAACTCTATATATACAAAAACAACAGATGGCGAGCTGTCAAAGATCTGTTTGATATCTAAACTGCCTGGGGAGGTAACAGAATGACCGGTTTCGGTAAGACGATATTGGGAGTGTTTGTTCTGGGAGTTTCAGTCGTGGCCCTGTGCGTCCCCGCTGTCGGTGAGCCGAGCGGGCTCAACGGAAGCTCCATCAACAACCAGCTTCGTATCGCGGCCACGATGCCCGCATCTCTCGGAGACTCGACGCGAGTACGGCTGGGCGCCGGACCCGGCAAGGTCGTACTGCTGATCGACGCTCCGATCACTTCGCGAACCGTTAAGAACGGGGATGTACTTGAGTTTCGCGTAGGCTATCCGGTGAAGCACGCCGGTCAGGAATACATGGTTATTCCCCCCGGCGCGAAGGCGTACGGCGTCGTAGAAGAGGCGGTTCCAGGCGCTATCTTCGAGGGCGGCAAGCTGTTCATTCGTCTGACGGAAGTCGAGCTTGGCGGACGCCTGGAGTACACGGAAATCGGTCGCGACGTGAGCACGAATCGCGTTCCACTTACGTTCGAGAACGACCTCCCACCCGTCGTAGGCTTCGAGGGCAGTGGCTACCAGAAATTGCGGTTTTTCATCACGTTGCCGGTACTCGGCTTTCTGTCGCACTGGCCCGAGGCTACGATCGGGCGCGACGCCGAGATCACGGCCCTCGCGGACTGGAGAGCGGGAAGCTACATTTACCCGAACGAACGTGCCGAGGATAAGTCAGTCCCCCTGCCGAGAAAAACGAAGTGGGGAGCATTCAAACGGTCGCTCTTACCGCTGATCCCGATCAACCTGTGGTACTTCGATTCGAAATGGCTCAACTGGGGCGGCTACTACGTTGGTGCGGGCCAGGACTGGTCCGGGATTCATAGCGGCAAGAACTTCCGCTGGGGTTTCGGGCTGGGCGTACTCGCTACCGTTTACGCACAGTTGGAATATAATACGCAGAAACAGACGACCGCTCACCTGAACAAGCAGACACCCGTCGACGTCGACGAACGAAACCACAGTCACGATGTTGCCGAAGATTGGAAATTGGCGCGAAATTATTTGGCGACTTACACGGCACTGGTGTACGTCCTCAACCTGATCGACGCCGCAAAATACGGCGGTGAACCCAAGACGAGCAAGCAGCAAAACCGCGAGCCTGCCGGACTGACGGCCCCGGCGATCGCCCTGAGCCCGAAGTCGATTTCCCTCGCGGTTCGCTGGTAGATCGTTCCTTAAAAGTGGTGAAAACAAATTCCCGGCATCAGAGATGGTGCCGGGAATTTTTTGTGCGGTCCTCACGCTTCTCGCGCGGCACCAGCCTTGTGCTATACTTGCAAACTCATCGCCGGTCGTTGTCCCCCATGGGAGGAACCATGTCAAAACATCGTTGCTCGCTACTGAAGGCCCGCATCGGAATCGCGGCCCTCGTCACACTCGTTCAGTTACTGACTCTATTTGTCAGCGTCGTGCCGGCCTCGGCGCAGCAGCCGTTTCTCGAAGTTACTCTTCCAACGCAAATCGGTCTTAACCCCGCCCTCAGAGCCCCCATCGCCACGTACGAGTGGCAGACGCTCCCTGGCAACCCCGACCCGGTCGAGATGCGTAGGATGATGTTGGATACGACTCCGTTCGGATTTGGCGGCGGCGACGAGTGGCTCAACGCGCTCGACTACATACGCGACAACCCGGACGCACCCGAGTGGACCGAGTGGCA
>JAPUJU010000199.1 GCA_027296025.1 bacterium | reverse complement strand
CCCCTTCGAGCACCACGATGCCGCCTGAGTCTTCGCCCAGGCCGAGTTCGCGCTCGGAGCACATCATACCGTCGGACTTGACGCCACGAATCTTGCTGCTTCTTATTTTCGACCCGTCCGGGAGCTTTGCGCCGGGCAACGCGACCAGCACGATCTGACCCTCCGCGACGTTCGGCGCACCGCAAACGATCTGCCGCGGGTCGCCGGAAGCGACGTCGACGCTGCACAGGGTAAGCTTGTCGGCATTCGGGTGCTTCTCTACCGAAAGAACCCGGCCGGTCACGATATTGGGATCGCCGAGCCCGCGCTCGATGCGCCGCTCGACATTCAAGCCGGCCATCGTCAGCTCGTGCGAGAAGGAATCGAGATCGTCCGGAACCTCGACGTATTTCTTCAACCATGAAAGGCTGATGAGCATGGACGCTAAGCTCCTTAGCTAGAATTGGTATGAAAAACGCAGATCGTTGTTGAGAAAGTGGCGCAGGTCGTCGATCCCGTACTTCAGCATAGCGATACGATCAACCCCGATACCGAACGCGAATCCGGAATACTGCTCGGGATCATAGCCAATCGCCCGAAACACATTCGGGTGAACCATTCCCGCCCCGAGTATTTCGATCCAGCCGGACTTGCCGCACGCCGGGCACCCCTTGCCGGAACATGCGAAACACGACATGTCGGCCTCGGCGCTGGGCTCGGTGAACGGAAAGAAGTGTGGCCGGAACCGGACTTTCGTTTTTGATCCGAACAACTGCCGGATCATGATCTCGACGTCCTGTTTGAGATCCGCCATCGAAACATCCCTGTCGACATACAATCCTTCGATCTGGTGAAACTCAGCCGCATGCGATGGGTCGATCGTCTCGTTCCTGTAGACCCTTCCCGCAGCGATGATTTTCAGCGGTGGCTTGTTGTTCTCCATGAACCGTACCTGAACCGGAGACGTGTGGGTCCGCAGGAGGATATCGTCGGTAACATAGAACGTGTCCTGGAGATCGCGCGACGGATGGTTATCGGGAAAGTTTAGCGCTTGAAAGTTGTAGTACTCCAGCTCCACGTCGGGGCCCTCGGCGAGGCTGTAGCCCATCCCGTGAAAGATGCGTTTCATCTCGTTGAACGTCTGCGAAATGATGTGCCGGTGGCCCGTCGTCACATCGTGCGCGGGCAGCGTGGGATCCACCGGTGGCGTGTAGAATTTCGATAAGGACTGAGTTGAGTACAGCTCTGCAAGTCTACTGGCATGAAGGCCTTCCGCTAGTTCCTTCAAGCGGTTTGCCATGGCTCCGATCCGTGGGCGGTCTTTCGCGGAGGCGGTCTTGATCTCCTTGAGCAGGGCCGTTACGTGGCCCTTTCGGCCCAGATACCGGATCCGAGCCTGCTCCAGGTCATCGAAGTCTTTGGCGTGTGTTATGTCCTGTTCAATCGATTTCTCGAGAGATTCGACGTCCATCGAGTGGTCATCCTGTCGTCTCGTTCGTGGATTTGGCCAGCTCCGCCAACTGACGGAAACCGCCTTCGTCGTGGACGGCCATCTCTGCCAGCATCTTACGGTTTACATCCACCTCGGCCTTGCGAAGGCCGTTGATAAATCGATTGTAGGAAAGACCATTCAACCGCGCGGCCGCATTGATTCTCAAAATCCATAATTTACGAAAATCGCGTTTGCGTTGTCGGCGATCCCGGTAGGCGAACACCAGCGCGCGCTCGACGGTCTCCCGCGCGGTGCGATAAAGCTTGCTGCGTCCACCGTAGAAACCCTTGGCTGCTTTCAGGTATTTCTTCCGCCGCTCACGGCTTGCAACACTGTTCTTTGCACGTGGCATGATGAAATACCTCCTTCCCGAATTTTGCGATCAATTGGTAGCCGCCGTTCGGACGGCCGGACATCATTTATAGTTACTTGACCAGGAGTCGCTTGACCTGGCGGTGATCTGCCGGGCTGACGACGGTCGATTTGGCCAGATTTCTTTTCCGTTTGCGCTTCATTTTCGTGAGGATGTGGCTCTTGTTCGCATGATTGCGTATGAATTTGCCCGTTCCCGTCTTACGGAAACGCTTCGCCGCCCCTCTATTTGACTTCATTTTTGGCATCCTGGTCCTCTTTCTGTTTCGCTGCCGGTTTGGCTTTGGCCCTTGTTGTCGTGCTCTCTGTCGCGGCCGGTTTGGCTTCGGCCCTTGTTGTCGCGCTCTCTGTCGCGGCCGGTTTGGCTTCGGCCTTTGTTGTCGTGCTTTCTGTCGCGGCCGGACTGGCCTTGGGCTTTGCCGCCTTTGCTCGCTGCGGTTTCCGCTTCTTCAAAGCGCCCGCAACGGGTCCCATGTACATCGTCATGAGGCGCCCTTCGAACTGCGCCGGTCGTTCAACCACCCCTATATCCTGAAGTTCTTTGATCATGCGCTGGAGCAGATTCGCGCCGAGCTCTTTGTGGTCCAGCTCTCGGCCGCGGAAAATAACGGTAAACTTGACCTTGTCGGAACTCTCGAGAAACTCTACCGCGTGACGCTTCTTGAACTGAAAATCGTGCTCTCCGATCTTGGGTCGGAGCTTGATTTCTTTGACCTGGACCGTGTGCTGCTTCTTCTTGGACTCGCGCAGGCGCTTGCTCGCTTCGTACTTGAATTTTCCGTAGTCTACGATGCGGCAGACGGGCGGTCGCGCCGTCGGCGACACCTCCACCAGATCCAGTGCTTTTTCCTCCGCCAGGGCAAGTGCCTTTTCGGTAGGCATTACGCCCAGTTGTTCGCCTTCATTGTCAATGACTCGAACCTCGGGTACGCGAATCATCCAGTTGACCCGGGTGCGAGGCTGGCGCTGTCTCCGTTTATCGATTAGTTGCTGACCTCCTGTATACGAAAAAGGACGAATGGAAGGCATCCGTCCTCATAGCACAGCCTTACCGGCTGTGCAATTCATGAACCTTCCCGGTCGTATGAGACGGAAGGTGAGGGTGGACCCTTCTTGCGATAATTTTCGATATATTAGCTCTTAACCTGGGCGTCGTCAACTATTTCGCTCAGAAAATCCTCGATTTTCCGGGTGCCCACGTCGCCCTGCGACCGCGCGCGGACAGAGACGGTCCCCTCATCGGCCTCTCGCTTACCTGCCACCAGCATGTACGGGATTTTCTGGAGCTCTGCCTCCCGGATACGATACCCGATCTTCTCGTCCCGGGCGTCGATTTCCACGCGGATGCCCCTGTCGAGGAGCTTCGTCTTGATCTCCTCGGCGTAGGCCGCGAAATCCTCAGCGATCGGTAACACGACGCACTGGACCGGCGAGAGCCACAACGGGAATGCGCCCGCAAAGTGCTCGGTCAGGATGCCGGTAAACCGCTCGATCGAACCGAGCAGCGCCCGGTGGATCATGATGACCTGCTCCCGCTCCCCGCCGCTGGCGACATAGTTGATATCGAACCGCCTCGGCAGGTTGAAGTCGAACTGTACGGTGGAGAGCTGCCATGGACGGCCGATCGCGTCGATCACCTTGACGTCGATCTTGGGACCGTAGAAAACGGCCTCTCCCACCATGCGTTTGAAGTCAATGCTCCGTCTGGTCATGGCCTCTTCCAATGCGCCCTCCGCGTGGTCCCAGTCCTCGGGGCTCCCGGCATACTTGTCGGGGGTCTCAAGATCACGGACGCTCAGCTCGATCCGTACGTCCTCGAAGCCGCAGTCCTTCAGGACATCGAGTGCAAATTCGAGGGCGCGCCCGGCCTCATCGGCTGCCTGGTCCGGCGTACAGAAAATGTGTGCGTCGTCCTGGGTGAACCCGCGAACTCGCAGAAGGCCGTGGAGCGTGCCGGAAAGTTCCTTTCGGTAGACCGTCCCCATCTCCGCGAGGCGGACCGGCAGATCGCGGTAGCTGTAGAGCCGCCGCTTATAAATGAGAATGTGGCCGGGACAGTTCATCGGCTTGAGCACATAGTCCTGGTCGTCCACTTTGATCGTGTACATGCTATCGCTGTAATAATCGAAATGCCCCGATGTGCGCCAGAGGTCGGCCTTGGCGATGTGCGGCGTGGAAACGAGTTGATAGCCCCGCTTGACGTACTGCGCCTTGAGGTACCGCTCGAGGACATCGCGAATGATCGCACCCTTCGGATACCAGAAAATCAGTCCGCTACCCGCTTCGTCGCGAACGTCGAAGAGATCGAGCTGCCTGCCGAGCTTCCGGTGGTCGCGTTTCTCCGCCTCTTCGAGCCGCTGTGTGTACTCCTCGAGGTCCTTCTTCTTAAAGAACGCGGTCGCATAGATTCGCTGGAGCATCGGCCTCGAGGAATCTCCCCGCCAGTAGGCGCCCGCGGAGCTGAGTACTTTGAAATTCTTGAGGCGCCTGGTGTTGTCGAGGTGCGGACCGGCGCACAGGTCGGTAAACTCGCCGACCGTATAGATCGATACGGTGTCCCCCGGAATGCCCTCGATCAGTTCGACTTTGTAGGGCTGGTCCTTGTCGGTGAAGTATTTCCTTGCCCGGTCTTTCGGCCAGACCTCACGGTGAAACACGGGCTTGTCCTTCAGAATCTCCGCCATGCGTACCTCGATTCGTTCGAGATCTTCCGGTGTGAACGGATTTTCAACATCGAAGTCATAATAGAAACCGTCCGCGATGGGCGGACCGATGGCGAACTTCGTTCCGGGAAAGAGATCCTGAACGGCGTGCGCGAGTACGTGCGAGGCGCTGTGACGGAGTGTGTAGAGCCCACCGTCATCCACCTCTTTGAGAATACGGAAGCCGCCTTCGCCCTCGATGTCGTGGTGCACATCGACGACATCGCCGTTGAACTCGGCGGCGACAGCCTGCCGGCGAAGACCGTCGGGGAACGAATCGATGATTTCCCTCACGGAAACCGAATCGCCGGGGTACGACTTCTCCGCGCCGTCTGGCAGCTTGATCTGAACCATGATGTTGGGGAAAACCTTGCGGTACCGGACAAAAATGGTGGGCGATACTGGACTTGAACCAGTGACCCCCTGCGTGTCGAGCAGGTACTCTAACCAGCTGAGCTAATCGCCCCCATGTTCATTCGTATGAGTACCTACATGTAACGCGATTTGCGCTGCGGGTCAAGAGGGATCGCCACTTCAAGCGAGTGCTTCCAGATCAGTGACAACAAAAACCCGCTCCGTCCGGCGGCTAGCCGAGCGAAGCGGGCAGGTGTAGCGAGCGCACGCTTCCAGGAGGCGGCAACGCCACCCCAGACGTACGCTTGTTACTTCTTCTTGTCCTCGTCGTCGTCGATGA
>JAPUJU010000198.1 GCA_027296025.1 bacterium | reverse complement strand
AAGCTTCTTTGGCACGCGACTGCATGGCAATAAAGTTCGGAATGGCGATAGCCGCCAGAATACCGATGATGACCACAACGATCATCAACTCGATAAGTGTAAAACCTTGCTTGTTCATCGGAAAAACCTCCCTTTTAATTTAAACAAATGTCGATTCGTAATTGTGTCGACATGTTTTCCCGATCCTGTATACCGAATTTGGCAAGGAGCATGCCAAACACTTCTAGTGGTGGAGGAGCATATAACATGCTGTTATATCTAACGTTACGTATTGTATCCAAATTGAGTTTCTGTTGTGCAATCTGCTGTAGCGCTTTGGCAAAAGGCGAATTCGCAAAACGGCATGCTGTCTAACTGCCTAGTCCTGCAAAACTGTCTCTTTCTTGCCTTGGTTCTCTAATCCGTAACGTTGGATTTTCCGATACAGCGTCGATGCGTTGATTCCAAGAATCGAGCTCGCACGCTTCTTTTGCCAGTTCGTATCCTCGAGGACCTTCAGCAGGTATTCCTTCTCGAGTTCCTCGAGGGTCACGTTCGCCCGATCGGTGATCAAACCGTTGCTGCTGCTCTCCCGCGCCCGGAGTTTTTCGGGTAGCGCGCTTACCCCGATTTCCGTCGAATCAGCCAGGATGACTGCACGCTCGATCACGTTCTCAAGTTCACGGACATTGCCCGGCCAGCGGTAGCTTACAAGGACGTCCATGGCCTCTTTTGAGATTTTTTTCTGTGCGCCCGCACTCCGACGCTCGTTATGTTTCTTCATGAAGTGGGCAACGAGCAGGGGAATGTCCTCCCTGCGCCGCCGCAGCGGTGGGAGTTGAATCGGAATCACGTTGAGGCGGTAAAAGAGGTCTGGCCGGAAGGTCTCTCTCTCGATCGCCCTCTCAAGATCGGCATTCGTCGCCGCCACGAGGCGAACATCGACCTTCATCGGGTTCGTTCCTCCGACGGGAATGATCTCGCGTTCCTGAAGCACGCGGAGCAGCTTGACCTGGATGGTTAGTGACGTCTCGCCAACCTCGTCCAGAAAGAACGTACCCCCCTGTGCGACCTTGAAGAGGCCTTCTTTGTCGCGGATGGCCCCTGTGAACGAACCTTTCACGTGGCCGAAGAGCTCGCTTTCAAGCAGGCTCTCGGGTAGCGCACCGCAGTTGACGCTCACGAAGGGACCGACAGAGCGATTCGAACGGCAATGAATCGCCCTTGCGATCAGTTCCTTGCCGGTGCCGCTCTCCCCCACGATGAGAATCGTACTGTCAGTGTCCGCGACCTTATCGACAAGATGGAAGACTTTCTCGAACTCCTCACTCTTGCCGATGATCGTCTTCATGTTCGAGCTCCTGCCTATCTGTTTCTTGAGGATGGCGTTCTCAGTGCGGACCCGTTTCATATCCAGGGCGTTCTGAACGACCATCTTGATCTCGTCGTTCTTCGCGTGTTTGATGAGGTAATGAACGGCGCCGTGATTGAGCGCATCGATCGCGGTCTTCTGAGAGGCATAGGCCGTCATGATGATGACGGGGATCCCGCTGTCGAGCTTCTTGATTTCACTCAAGACCTCGATGCCGTCCATTCCTGACATCCTTATGTCCGAGATGACGAGATCGAACCGTTGGTTCTTGATCTGTTCGAGGGCCTTCCTACCGGTGTTCACCGCAGTGATCTGGTAACCCTCTTTGCGGAGCATGATGCTGAGGAACTGGCACATGCTCTTCTCGTCATCAACGATCAGTATTTTTTCTCCGGCCATTCATTTCCCCCAATTAACTCAAAGGTGATTTGTCGTCAGAGCGTCGAGCCGGCTGGCTGAAGCGTATCAGCTCGCCGACCAACATTATTCAACGGAACGAGTACGACGAATTCGGCACCGCCGCCGGCACGGTTTTTTCCTCTTATCTTGCCGCCGTGTGCAGCGACGATCTTGTTGGCGATAGCGAGCCCGAGCCCCGTACCGCCTTCCTTTCTCGTAAAGAACGGTTCAAAAAGATGCGCCTGGACCTCGTCGCTGATCCCCGGGCCCTCATCTTTGAACGCAATCGCCAGCCATTCCTGGTCGATTGTCTTCAATGAAACCGTGAGCCGCCCCCCGTCGTCCATGACCTCACATGCATTTATTATCAGATTCACGAATACCTGTTTCATCTGCTCTTCATCGAACTTAATCACGACATCACCAGCACGGTCCTCGATTTCAATAGCGGCCATCCTCGACACCGCCACGTTGTTACTCAGCAGCATGATGACGTCTTCGAGGCAGTGGCTGACGTGAACCCGATCCGCCGACGGAGGCCGCATCCGTGCAAACTCAAGAAAGTTTGTGATGATCCTGTCGAGTCGGCCGGACTCTTTCATAATCAGTTCCATGAGACGCTTGTTTTCTCCGCTGAGTTTTACCTCGTTGTAAAGCAACTCGATCGATCCACTGATCGAAGCGAGCGGGTTCCTCAGCTCGTGCGCGATATTCGCCGACAGCTCTCCGATCGCCGCCAGCCGATCCGCTTTTCGAACGCGTGACTGCATGCGTCTCACTTCGGTCAGGTCCTGAAACAATGCTATGACACCTCTTTTCCTGCCGTCTTCGTCACGCATCATTGACAAACTCACGCCCAGCGGAAGTTCGTTCGATTCGCCTTCTCTCAAGGTCAACTCTCGACGCTGCCTTCGCATCTTCGTTTCCAGGGCCCCTCTTAAAAGTTCCGCAAACTCCGGGACCGCTTCCGTCAGTGCAGAGTTAGCGTCCTGCCCGAGCACTTTCGAGCGCGAGACTTCCAGAATGTCCTCCGCGGTGGGGTTGATCGTAAGCACTCGACCGTCAGCATCGCACACAAGGACACCGCTGCTCATTTGCTTCAAAATGTTGTCGGTGTCTACCTTAAGCTGCTTCAGCTCGGTCTCGGCCTCGCGCAGCTCGTACCCCTTCAGCCGGGAGCGTTCTGCCAGGTAATCTCCGACGGCGCCCACCAGAAAGAAAACCGACACGTGCATGTACGTCTGCAGAAGTCCCTGTGACCATACCGCGCTCGCTTCGATCCATCTGGACGGGGGGTGGACGTAACCCTCCGACTGAAGAACCGCGTAGGAGACAAAGCACACTGACGCGACAATCGCTATACTCAGGCCGCCGCGACCATCCAAGACAAACGCGGCAGCGATGATGGAGAGGCAAAAGATGAGCGAAAACTGACTTCCTACACCGCCACTGTAATGTATAACGGCAGTTCCCCACACCACGTCCGTCACCATCAACATCCACATCCCACGCTCTGCGGGCAGTCCGGCCCGAGTACCGGCGACAACTACTCCGCCCACGAGGTAGCTTGCCAGCAGCAGCAGATAAAGCGGGGCCGCCTCGATCTCCTGGCTGAGCTGCATGATCATGCTGCCGGCACCGACTACCAGCGCCAGCACGATCATTCTCAGCCACAGAAACTTCGTGACCACACTCGGGGTGCACAAGGAGTCCCCATGAGACCGGGGCCCCATTTGTATTTACTCCCCGCTGACCACGTTGATGAGCTTGAACATCGGCATATACATGGCGATCAACATTCCACCGACCATCGTACCCATAACAACGATCATGATCGGCTCGATCACGGCCGTCAGTGCATCAACCGCCGTCTCGACCTCGTCATCGTAAAAGTTTGCAATCTTCTCGAGCATGTCGTCCAACGCTCCCGTCTTCTCACCGACTGAAATCATCTGTGTCACCATTGCCGGAAACACACCGCTCTCTTTGAGCGGGCCCGCGATGGTATCACCACGACTGATGCTCTCCTTTGTTGCGTTGATCGCGTCCTCAACGATTTTGTTTCCGGCCGTTCGAGAGGTAATCTCGAGCCCGTTGAGGATCGGAACACCACTTGAGATCAGCGTACCGAGGGTTCGCGTGAAGCGTGCGATCGACGACTTGCGAATGACATTACCGAGTATCGGAACATTGAGAGCGAAGCTGTCGATCTTTCTCTTGCCGCTCTCAGTAGCATTGAATCGTTTGAACAGGAACACGATTCCGCTAATGACGATCACACACAGCCACCACTTGGTGCGTAGGAAATCGCTAAAGCCCATGACTATCTTGGTCGGAAGTGGAAGTTCCCCGCCGAAGTCCGTAAACATTTTCGCGAAAGTCGGAATGATGAACATAAGCATGAAGACAGTTGCACCCATCGACACGAAGAACACGACCGCCGGGTAGGTCAGGGCAGCCTTGACTTTCCGGTTCAATTTGTCTGCTTTCTCGAGGTAAAACGCCAGACGGGTGAGAATCAAGTCGAGAATACCGCCCGCTTCCCCGGCTTCGACCATGTTCACGTACAGATCCGAAAACGCCTTGTGCTTGCCGAGCGCCTCCGCCAGTGTCTTACCGCCCTCTACATCATTCATGACCCTGCCGATCAGATCCTTGAAGAACGGCTTGTCAGCCTGCGAGCACAAAATGTCGAGACACTGCACCATGGGCAGGCCTGAGTTGATCATCGTAGCGAACTGTCTGGTAAAGATGCCCATGTCCTTCACGGACACCCTTTTATCCCAGGGCATCTGAATGTTGATGTCCTTGGACTTCTGCTTCAGCGACGTAATGATGATTTTGCGCTTGCGCAGGTAGCCGACCAGCTCCTGCTTGTTATCGGTGACGTATTCACCGGAGAGAATTTCACCGCTCGGGCTTCTCCCCTTCCATACAAATGTGGTTGACATTACCTACTCCTTGGCGTGGACCGGGTTCGGCTATCCGATCGTGGCTGTTTTTCCAAGCATGGTCCGTAACTCTTCTGGCGCGACACTGCGGCGGAGCGCCTCTTCCTCCGTAATGTCATTCTTCAAGCAAGCGTTGAAGAGCCCCTGGTTCATCGTCTGCATGCCGAATTTCTGTCCCGCTTGCATGACGCCGTAGACCTGGTGAATTTTGTCGTCACGAATCATCGCCCGGATCGCCTGCGTGCAGATCATGACCTCGCACACCATAGCCCGTCCCTTACCGCGTGCTTTCGGAATGAGCTGCTGAGTAATGACGCCTTCCAGAACGAACGCCAGCTGCGCCCGGATCTGTCCCTGCTGCGCGGCCGGGAACGAGTCCACAATTCGGTTGATCGACTCGTAGGTCGAGTTCGTATGAAGCGTGGCGAGTGTCAGATGACCGGTCTCCGCGATCGTCAAAGCAGCACCGATGGTTTCGAGGTCGCGCATCTCACCAACGAGTATCACGTCGGGATCCTGGCGGAGTACGTGCTTCAGTGCGACGGTGAAGCTCTCGGTATCCGAGTTCACTTCCCGCTGATTCACAATACAGCGCTTGTGCTGGTGCACATACTCGATCGGGTCTTCGATTGTGACGATGTGGTTCGCTCGCTCGCGGTTTATTTTATCGATTATGCTGGCGAGCGTCGTCGATTTACCGCTACCCGTGGGCCCCGTCACCAGAATGAGACCCTTTTGTTTGTTGGACAGCTCTTTAACCACGGGTGGCAGGCCCAGTGTACTCAGTTCGAGGATCTCGTACGGAATCTGTCGGATCGCGAGAGTTGTGACGCCGCGCTGAAGGAACACGTTCGCGCGAAACCGGCTCAGCCCTTTCACGCCGAATGAAAAATCGAGCTCGTGATCGGCTTCAAAGCGCTTCTGCTGTTCTTCATTCAGAACGCTGTAGGTAATCTGAAGAGTATCTTCCGGCGTTAGAACCGCGCCGTCCGTCGGCTGTATTTTCCCGTCGACACGAAGCTGAGGCGAAACACCCGCCGTAATGTGCAGGTCGGACGCCTTTTTCTCGATCATCTTTTGCAACAGATCACGCAGGTTTACCATCGTAGTCCTTCCAGTCGTTTAGTCAGTCGCGGTTTCTCTCAATACTTCCTCAAGAGACGTCAGGCCCTTCTTGAATTTCTCCATGCCATCTGCACGCAACGTCAGCATGCCGTCCTGGACAGCCTCACTCTTGAGCTCTGTCGTAGAATTCCGGTTCAAGATCATTTCCCTGATATGATTTGAAATAGGCATTACTTCGTAGAGACCTTGACGGCCCTTGTAGCCGGTTTCGTTGCAGGCGACACAGCCCTTCGCCTCGAACAGCTCCAACTCCTCTCCCGACTCTCCGATACCGAGTTCCCGCAGCGTTTCGTCGTGCATCTTTACCGGAGAGCGACACTTCATGCACAGCCGTCTGACGAGTCGCTGGGCAACGATCATCACAACCGAACTGGCGACCAGAAACGGTTCAATTCCCATGTCAACGAGTCGGTTAACCGAGCTGGCAGCGTCGTTGGTATGCAACGTACTTAGAACGAGGTGACCGGTCAGCGCTGCCTTGATCGCGATCGCCCCGGTTTCCAGGTCTCGGATCTCACCAACCATAATGATGTTGGGATCCTGTCGGAGGAACGATTTCAGGGCCGCCGAGAAGGAAAGTCCGATGTCGTCGTGAACGTTCACCTGGTTGATCCCATCGAGGTTGTACTCGACGGGATCCTCTGCTGTCATAATGTTGAGGTGCGGGCGATTGATCCGACTGAGCGCACTGTACAGCGTCGTACTCTTACCGGAACCCGTCGGCCCCGTTACCAGACACATTCCGTATGGATTCTCGATCGCCTCCAGGAAACCCTTGAGCGCCCTCACTTCGAACCCGAGCTTCGTCAAGTCGATTTCAAGATTGCTCTTGTCGAGAATACGCATCACGACTTTCTCTCCGTAGATTGTCGGGAGCGTGCTGACGCGAAGGTCGATCTGTTTGCCGGCGATACGGAGTTTGATACGTCCGTCCTGCGGCACACGTTTCTCCGCGATGTCCAGTTCCGCCATGATCTTCAAACGAGAGGTGATTGCCATCTTCATTTTGTACGGCGGCGACATCATTTCGTGCAGCATGCCGTCGATACGGAACCGGACGCGCATATGGCGTTCGTAGGGTTCTACATGAATATCACTCGCGCCTTTACTGACGGCGTCGGCAATCAGGCTGTTGACGAGTTTGACGACCGGGGCGTCGGCGGACTGAACTTCTTCAAGGGCAATGTCGTCGTCGATGTCTTCGTCGACAATCTCGAAGTCCTCTTCCATGTCACGCATGACGCTGGCGAGCGAGTTCGCCGAAT
>JAPUJU010000197.1 GCA_027296025.1 bacterium | reverse complement strand
CCAACCGCCTTTTCGCCGTGAAGAAAGCCGTTGTTGACTACGGCCGGAAACGCACTTTTTGCGCGCCCGCTTATCGGTGTGAAGTGTCCGAATGCCATGAAGTTCCAGACAAAGTAGGGAAGAAGGCAGAACAAAAAACCGGCGACCATTCGCGTGATGCGGGACAGTGTTGCCCTCAGGGGCGCTCGCTCCGCAATGCACAGCAGGATCGCCGCAGCAATCAGGAAAACACTGTCGAGACGGCATAGAGTTACGATACCGATGGCGACACCGAGGACAACCGGGGCGCGTCCGCGTGCGTCCGGATCCATGAGCCGCCACTCGTAGCATAGCAGAAGCAGTCCGGTCAACGCGAAGAGCTGCAGCCCCGTCTCCATGCCATTCACGGTGGCGTTCAAGAGATTGGGCAGAAAAAAGCCGGCCACAGAGATGATCCCGAACCCGGGAGCGATGCGTGTGTCGACAAGTTTCCGCAGCAGTAAGAGCGTACCAATGCCCAGCGCGCCGCCGATCCACATCACGACGACGATTGGCACCTGGACACTCGATCCGGCGATGGCATAAATGGCGACCATCAGCATCATCCACAGCGGATGGAACCCGTTTGTAGGGACGATTCCGTCGAACGTAGGCCCCTGTCCATCGGCAACGTTTCGCGCAATCTTGAAGTAGTAAAACGCGTCGTCCGAGAGAATCGACAGAATGGCCCGGTCAGGGAAGTTCAGTACAAAGGCAAAGTAGACATATGCGGCGACGGCGACGAGGGCGATCGCGACGCGCGGCGAGTTCACGGCCAGTCTGGAGTTCGCGGGGGTTACCACGTGTTCTCTACCTTATCTGATATAGCCGAGCGCGCGGAGCTGTTCGAGAATGAGGCTGTCGGCGGGGGAAGATGTGTCCACGTTACCATCGAACGCGGTCCGTGCGTAGGATGGCACGACTCCCTGTACGAGTTTTCCCCGAACGTCTTTGCGAAATGCGCGGTCGAGGGCGCGCCCGTCCATGTCATGCGCCGGCGGGATTCCCGCAATTTTGAGAAGTGTCGGGGCGATGTCGAGGATACCGGCGTTGTGAATCGACGCACCCCGTTTGAACGGCCCGCCGCAGCCTACAAAGATCCCGTCGATGCGATGATTGCCAGGCATCCACTCTGCGCGGATGAACCTGGACACGGGGAAGACGTGCTCCCCGTCGACAATCGAGTCGGCCAGGCAATCCTCGTTCAGGGCTACCCGGATGTCGCCGTTGCTGTCCGCCGTGCCGGCGTCGCGACTCACAACGACGGAGCGAAAGACCCGTGCACCGCTCGTCGTGCGAAGGTTGCTCAACCGTTCACGAGCCTCTTCGAGAACCTCGTCAACCTCCTCGAGCGGTACGATACCATCGGGCTGGCGACCCTTCACGTTGACCATCACCCGCCCGAGCGCCTTCGTCAACTGGTACGAATCAAAGAGCCGCGTTTTCGAGTAGTCGACCCATCCCTTGTCGTCGGATTCGACGTAGGTGCGCTCGCCAAGAAACTCGAGGAGCGGATTCATGTTCACGTGCACTTTCCAGGGTGTGCGGAGACCAAACCCGTGATCCGAAAGAATCATGACGGCGGTCTCGTCATCGATCTCTTCGAGAAGGCTGCCGATCCACCGGTCGATCTGTTCGTGGTAGCTCCGGATGACAGTTCTGAACAGATCGAGCTCGCACTCGTCGAGTTCGGAATAGAGGCGGCGCGCGACCCAGGAACGAAGCCTCGCACGCTCGTGAACAATAAACCGGTGGCTCGTACGGTCGATGCCCTCGAAATAGACGGCGAACACATCGGGCTGGCGTTGATAGAGCAGGTCTTTCGCGATGCCGAAGGCGACCGCGTCCTTGCGATGCGTGAAGTCCAGAATGGACAGGTGCTCATCCCGGAAAAAGGCTTGCGAGTTTCGATTGAGCGACCGGTAGTCGGGGTTGTACGGATGTGGTGTGAACTTCTTGAGCCGGTCGGCCCGTTCGCGGATATAGGTGTCATTGTGATGCGCCAGTGCGTCCGACCAGGCTGCCGGCGCGACGACGTGATCGAGTTCGGGGAAAACAAGGCGCTCCGAAACAAATGTACCGTTTATCTGCTGCGCTGGCCAGCTGACGTACCACGTCACGACGTCGACTTCCATGCCACGTTCGCTCACCACTTCCCAGAACGCAGCCGATTTTCGCATCAAGCTGTTCACCGGTACCAGCCTTTTCGTCTCCGGAGACCGCATGACAAACCCGCGTACGCCGTGTTTGTCGGCGCGTTTTCCCGTCGCGACAGACGTCCAGATCGTCGGAGATTCGATCGGGGGGAGCGACGAACGCAGTGGTCCGCTGACACCTTCACGAATCAGGCGCTGCAGGTTCGGCATGAGACCTTCATCCATGATGGGTCTGATGACCGCCCATGAGGCGCCGTCGATCCCGATGACCATCACTTTGTACCGTGTCGGCACACTCTCCTGTGTCGCGATCTCGCTTCTCCCGAATCCGGTGGCGAGCCCGGTCAGCAATGTAACCACGACACCGACCAACGCGACCGCGCCGATGACCCTCAGCACGCGTCCAACGTGGAGGCTCGAGGCACGCAGCCCGCCCGCAAGCCGGCCGGCCACGCCGGTAACGAGGGCGGCGGCAACCCCGGTGACGATCGCGAGACCCGTGACGGCGAGAATTCCGCGAGTGTGATCGTCACCCTGGAACTTTCCATGAAAAAACCACAGGAGCGTGTACATGAACATAACCGGGGTAACGAGCAGAAATGCGTAGAGAGATCCGGTGTAACGCCAGCGCTTCCCCCGGAACAGCAGTCCGACAGCTGCCCCGAGAGCCGCCCCGGCAAAAGTGCCGATCAGGAAATGGATGCCGAAGAACGTTGATGGCACTGCCATTTCCGCCGAGAGTTCGGGCGAGACGTACCGGTAAACGAACGTCACCAGGATCTCATTCGCCACGCTGAACAGGAAGGACGCGGGTATATTCCACGACGTCGCGGCAAGACCCATCAACGTTCCGATCAGCATGCCTGCGGCAAGACCGTATTCGAGATGAACCCGCGCGCCTCGACGCACGGATTCGCCCGTAGGTGGCATCTCTTTTTCAGAGTTCACGTGATCTGTTTCTAGTCGATTTTCTCGTGAGGCGACCGTTCGCGGGGTGAAACCCGGTTGATTCTATCAGAATGGCGGCCGCCGGGAAACCGCAATAGAATAGAGCATTCCGCGTTCCAGTGTGTTGACAAAAGCCGGCAAAAATGATAGCATAGTTCGTCACTCAGGTTGGAATTGGGAGGTCCCTCGAAGCAACTGCTACCGACCTTATACTTTCAATGTCATCGCAGCGTTGAACGCATGTCTGTTCCCTGAGGGAACGGTATAAGCACAGCAGGAGGTTTCGAGGCAAAACGATTCCGCATTTCGTTGTTTCCGGGATGCGGTTTTTTTACGCCCGAAACGGATAAATGATCTTAACCAACGCTATGTCAATTGGTTATGGAAGCTGAAAGCGGAGTCAGAACCCGGGACGGTGGTCAGGCCGTGTCTCCGACAGCCCCCGGAGAAATCCGGATCGGACGATCGGGGCTGTATCATTTCAGCAAGCGATGCTTTGACCTGCTGGCGGGATCGGCCATCCTGGTCATGTCGCTGCCCGTCTTCCCGCTCATCGCCGTGATGATCAAGCTGGATGGTCGGGGCCCTGTGTTCTTCAAACAGGATCGTGTGGGGAAACGCGGTCGGATTTTCAAGTTCTACAAGTTTCGATCTATGCGTGAGAACGCCGACGCAGACCGCAGAGCGCTCGAATCGTTCAACGAACAGGACGGGCCGGTGTTCAAGATGCAATCCGATCCGCGCGTGACGAGCATCGGTCGCTTTCTTCGACGATCGAGCCTCGACGAGATCCCTCAGATTCTCAACGTCCTCAAGGGCGACATGAGCATCGTTGGCCCCCGCCCTCAGCTTGCCCACGAGGTGGAGCACTACACGGCCTGGCAGCGCCGCCGCCTCGAGGTCATGCCGGGCATCACGTGCCTGTGGCAGATTTCCGGCCGGAGCCACATCAGCTTCGATGAGTGGATGCGACTCGACCTCGAATACATCAGAACGCGTAGCTTTCGGACCGACTTCCTGATCTTTCTGAAGACCATTCCCGCCGTCATCGCTCGCCGCGGCGCCTATTAGCCCCATAGCATGAAAACAATTGCTGCAGCGTGGGTCCTGTCGCCGATTACTCCCACCGTGCTCGCAAAGCTGCGCGCGGCTCCCATCGGCGCCACCCGCGCGAGGACTGTTTGAGGCGGAGCGCCCGTCCCTGCGTGCCCGGCCCCATCACACCGGCAGAGCAGGGTTCCTCTAAGGAAGCTCCTGTGTTTTAATAGGGGGGAACCCATACAGGTGGGGCGACTATGGAGTTTCACGTAGGCACGAGCGGATACAGCTATAAGGAGTGGAAAGGCCACTTTTACCCGGAGGATCTACCCGCGAACGAGATGCTCCGCTATTACGGGAGTCTGCTGCCGTCCGTTGAGATCAACAACACGTTTTATCGCATGCCGCGCACACATGTTCTCGAAACCTGGGCGGAACAGGTTCCCGACGGGTTTCGTTTTTCGGTCAAGGCGTCGCAGCGAATTACTCACCACAAGCGTCTGAGTAATGCCGACGATGAGGTGGAATACCTGATCACGACGTTGAACGCGCTCGGCTCCAAGCTGGGCGTCGTGCTCTTTCAACTGCCTCCGAACTTCAAGATAGATACCTCACGCCTCGATGATTTTCTGGATCTGATTCCGAAAGGGACCCCGGCCGCTTTTGAATTCCGTCACAAGTCGTGGCTCGATGACGACGTGTACGAGCTGCTTCGAAAACGCAACTTCGCGTGGTGTATCGCAGACACCGAAGACGATGAGGAAACGCCGATTATCAGCACCGCCCCGTGGGGGTATCTACGCTTGCGGAAACCGGGGTACTCCCGGGCCGAGCTGAAAGAGTGGATCAAGCGTATTCGTTCAAAAGGCTGGGACCGGGCGTTCGTCTTTTTCAAACACGAGGATGAAGGCTCAGGCCCAAAGCTGGCCGCGGAGTTTCTGAAAATCGC
>JAPUJU010000196.1 GCA_027296025.1 bacterium | reverse complement strand
CTGTGAGCGACGCCAACGTCCGCAGCATCCAGGAGACTATTTGGGCGCCGCTGGAAACCTTTGACAAACACAAGGGGAGTACGGCACGTTTTCGGCCGACGCCAGAGGCGCAACTGTCCGCGCTGCTGTGGGATAGGGTCTGTGGTTCCCTGGCGGGGGCCATCTGGAGCGCTGATTCTAAACCGAATCAGAGTTTCCGGTTTCAAGAGTACGATTTGGGACAACAAAAATTCGGGGATCGCATAATCGGCATTGTGCGAGTTCTACAAACGGCCTCTGGCACCAAAGCTGATATGATGACAAGTATGGCAGGATGGACTGATCGTGAGATGTTAATCTGTGCCAGTTGACACAAAGGAGAGTACCAATGGCGAAATGGGTGTTTGAACCGGGACATACGGCGGCGGAGTTTTGCACGAGACACATGATGGTCACTTGGATTCGTGGGTGCTTCAAGAATATTGAGGGCACAATTGAATTCGATCCAGAAGACCCGGCTAGTTCTTCCGTTGATGTCTCAATTGATGCGGCATCACTTTGGTCGGGAGACGAACACCGAGACGGCCATCTGCGCAACAGCGATTTTTTGGACGTAGAAAATCACCCGAAAATCACTTTCAAAGGGGACGAAATTCGACTCATGGGTAGCCATGAGTTCGAGGTCATCGGAGATCTGACGATTCGTGGCAAAAATCGCAAGACCGTTCTAAACGTGCGCTACTTGGGTCAGTGGGAAACGCCATTTTGGGTAGATGGTGCTGACAAAGGCCCGATCGCCCGAGCTGGATTCGTTGCTGAGACCACGATTAACCGCCACGATTTTGGTGTGAGCTGGAGCGGGACGATGGATAAGGGGGGTGTTATCGTGGGCGACGATGTGCTGATAACCATCGATGTTGAAGCACTTCAGCAACCGGATTAAGTTGTTGAAGAATGGATCAAAGCATGAGCGGGCCAACTAGCGGCCGGTACCAGGGTTCATTACAAACGCCATGTTTCAGGCCCTCGGAAAATCTCTCGCACGTTTCCTGTCCCGGCCCCGCGGGCGAGGCGTCCGGTTGGCCACGAGTGGGCAGGCGGAACTCGCGGCGGCTCTCAAGAAGGGTGACGTGCTTCTCCTCGAGGGCAACAGCCGCATCAGTGCGGTCATCAAATATCTGACGCAGTCGAGTTGGTCCCATGCGGCTCTGTTTATCGGAGATGCCGTTGGCCCGCCGCTACCGGGTGAGGAAGCGAAGGTCTTGCTCGAGGTCGATATCAACGAAGGCGTACGCGCGATCCCGCTGAGTACTTACGCCGACAAACATACGCGAATCTGTCGACCGGTGGGTCTCTCTCCCCAGAACATCAACAGGGTTGTCGGGCACGCCGTATCGCGATTGGGGCACCGCTATGATTTGAAGAACATCTTTGATCTGGCGCGCTACTTAATCCCAAATCCGCCGATCCCCAGTCGTTGGCGACGCTTGGCGCTCTCCATTGGCAGCGGCGATCCAACGAAAGCGATTTGCTCGTCTTTGATTGCGGAAGCTTTTCAGTCGGTCCGCTATCCGATACTTCCCGAGGTGTTTCTCAAAAAGTCGCAGGATCCGAACTGCAAAGATGTTTATAAAGAAGTCCTTCACATCCGGCACCACAGTTTGTTTGCGCCACGCGACTTCGATGTTTCTCCGTACTTTCAGATTGTGAAACCCACCGTTGAGGACGGATTCGATCCTGATGCGTTGAGTTGGGACTCTGCCGGAGACAATATTCGCTAAGTTTACCAACGCCTGCCCGACTCATAGTTCCGGAACGTGAAATGCGTACGACTTGGCACGATACAAACATCTCGAACGCAGTCCGTCAACGGGCCATCACGACGACGATCGGCCGAAGCGTATGGATCACGTTGATCGTATTGCCCTGCGCCTTCAGCACGTCGGGCAGGCGCCGGTATACGTGGGGGCTTTCATCAAGGCCACCTCCGCGCAGGGTCACACCCTTCTGATCGATCCACTCCCGCATCATCTCTCGCGTCACCTTGCCCGGCCGGCCTGTCCTGCCGCGCCGGCCACGACTCTTCCCCGCCGCCTCGGTGCGCGACATCACCCGGCCGGCGCCGTGAACCGTGGAGTAGAGTGCCTGTTGCTGATCTGACGTCGCGGCCGGGTCGGAAGACCCCTCGAGTATCACCGAGTCGTCACCCATCGATCCGCCGACGAACCCTTTCTGCCCCGGCCAAGCAGGCGTCGCTCCCTTGCGAACGATGACGTAGTCGGCGTCGTCGTGAGACTCACGCCACGCGAAGTTGTGGTGGTTGTGGACGAGCTCCTTCTCGCGGGCTCCGAGGATCTCGACGACTTTGCGCGCCACCCACTCCCGTCCGACGTATGCATAGCGGCCTGCGAGACTCATGAGTTCCCAGTAGGCTGCGCCGATGGGCGTGTCGAGGGCGAAAAGTGTCTCCTTCTCCGGCGCCCGGCCATTCCACTCACCGCCCTGAGCGAGCGCGAGAAACCCCCTGGCCACGTTGTACCCGAAACCGCGGCTGCCGAAGTGGACACCCACCCAGATGTAGCCGGAATCGTCCTCGAAGACATCCACGTAGTGATTCCCGCCGCCCACGGATCCCAGCTGCGCGCGTGCCTTCCTCCGCAGCCTTTCGCGATAAGCGGCGGGCACGGCGTCCCACGCCGGATCTTGAAACAGGGGGTCGTCGATCGGCGCATCGTCGCTCCGGTTCACGCTCCCGACACCGAAGCTAATCGTCGCCTGGATCTCGTCTGCGAGATCCTCGTACTGCGCGCGCGTCATACTCGAGGCGAGCAGATCCGTACGGATCGCGGCGTTCCCACATGCGATGTCGAACCCGACGCCGATCACGGACACCTGGTTGATATAGGCGGCGACACCTCCGATGGGCATCACGTAGCCCAGGTGGCCGTCGGCCATCAGCGCCGTACGCTCCGCCGACCGGGAAACGGTGTTGATCTGATCGATGGTGTTCTGATCGTGCACTCCGAAAATCATCACGACCCCTTGCCGCTCATCATACCATCGACGAAGGCCTTGAGCCGTTCGTAGTGGGTTCCCTTCCAGTAGAGCTTTCCGCACGACTGGCACCGGTAGAACTCGTCGCAGCGCTCGTGCACGCGCTCGGGAGCTTCACGGCGAGCCTGCTCGGTGTCGGTGACCTCGATGGCGCCGTTACACACCGTGCACCGTGTAAACGGGCGGGCCTGCGCGCACAGGTCGAAGCGCGCAATCACCTCGCTCAACTGTTCGCGTGGATCAGTGTGGCGAATCCAACAGCCGTGGGTTACGTCGCCCGATTTCAGGAGTTTGCGGTCACGCGTGAGAATGATTCTGTGCTCGGCGAGGGAGCGCGCGACGAGCGCCCCTTTTTCAGCGTCGCGCTTCCACGCTGCGTCGAATCCGAGAAGGCGCAACGCACGTGCGAGCTTGCCCAGGTGGTCGTCGAGGATGAAGCGGGTGCCGCGCAGCGGTTTCGGACGAAGCCGTACGACCGGCGAGATGTCGAACGCCTCGAAGACCGGGTAGACGGAGACGGCATCACCGTCCTCGAGATGATAATCGAACCCCACCGACACCCCACCCACGACGATGAGATCTACCTCGGGGTGCGGTACACCGATGGCCTCGATCGCGTCCTTGACGGCAGGTGACCCGGTAAAGGAGTATCTGAAGTCACGCTGACGGCGATCGGCGGACAGAAAGTCATTGAGTTCGGCATAGAAGCGAAACGTGGACGTGCGGTCTAGCGGTTTATGAGAGGTGACCATGATGCATACCCCGGGGCGACGCCGCCACGGCTATCTCGTTACCGGTGCCGACTACGCGGAACGGAAGCCGCATCGTTGACCTCATCGGCGGACACACACGACGTGCTCTCCGAGATCCTGGGATATGGTCTGCCCGATCATTCACTCATTATAGCAGTGCGACGGAAGTTCGTCGAAACGGCCTGGCATCAGTAAGAGCAGTTGTTATCCTGCTCGCGCTACGGGTAATCTCAGGGACGTCCACTACTTTCTGATGGGGCGCGTGGACGAGTGTGTATGCACAACTTTCCACGAACCATCAACGTACCGAAACAGAAATGTTTCATATCCCCGCTTATCGATCTTACGTCCATCTGATTTAATGGTCGCTTTGACGCCGACGTCCGCAATCGCCCACGCGAAGTCACCTTCGAAGTGGACTTCTATGTTGCTGAACGTGAGGGTCAGTTCGTCCAGGGCATCGCCCTCGGGCTCGACGTGGTGTTCGATGAGGTCCCGAAGGCCTTCGTTCTGCCCGCCCGACTCGATATACCGTGCCCCGTCGAAGTCCAGGAAATGCTTTTCAAACGGAGTCCCGTCCGCAT
>JAPUJU010000195.1 GCA_027296025.1 bacterium | reverse complement strand
ATCTCTCACCGCCCCGAGGCAGGTACCTTGCCGGAGGAAAAAAACCACGCCGTGTTTCTCGAAAACCTGTTTCGCTTCGCGTAACAGTTTTTCGGCGTTCCCCAGATCCATCGGGGGGATCGTCCTCTCCACCAGACTCATCAGCGCAGCGTTTTCGCTATCGCTTGCTTCCATCCAGCCCTCCCGCGGCTTGTTGCTCGCCAATCCCCGGCTACAGGAGTGCCGCAAGCGCCCGTACGAGCCGGTGGTTCTCCTCCGACGTGCGTGAAGCAATTCTGAGATAACGATCTGCTTCGGGCATGCTCTTGGCCGCACAATCCTTAACCAGGATGTTGTGCTCGACATAGAGCCCGCGTGCAATTTCCGGGCCGGTGACGGCAGACCCGACCAGCTTGCAGAGAACAAAGTTGGCGTCTGGCTCTACCGGCTCAACACCCGCAACTGCAAGCAGATCCGTGTACAGTTCGTAACAGGTGGTTCGGGTGAGATCACAACTGTCGGAGAATTCGCTTCGATAACGTCCCACGGTGCGGAGAAACTCCTCCGCCAGCCCGTTGACGTTCCAGATTGGCAGGCAACCCCGGACGACCTCTATGAACTCACGATCCGCGCTCAGCAGATACCCGAGTCGCAGTCCCGCGATCCCAAAAACCTTGCTCATGCTTTTGATCACCACCAGATTGGGATATGACTCGACCATCTCTTCGACACTTCCCGCTACTCCAGCACGCGAGAACTCGATGAAAGATTCGTCGACGAACAGCCGGCAATCGTGCTCTTCCAGCAGCCGCGCCAGCCGGAGCACGTCGTCAAGCGACACCGAGACGGCGGTAGGATTATTTGGCGTGACAATTATCGCCGCGTCGGATCTCCAACGCACGGCGGACTCGGCGAACGCGTCTATGTCCAATTCAAACGTGGTCGCGTCGAGCGGGAAACGGTTTAGCCCACCCTCGGCGAACGCTTCTTCATATTCATTAAACGAAGGCGTAGGAATGGTGAGCCGGGCAAACTGTTGGCCCAGGATCTTGATCAGTTCGGAAGCCCCGTTTGCTACCGCCAGATACTCTGGACTGGCACCGGTCCAGTCCGTAACGAGGCGCGCGAGTTCGCCTTGAGCGACCGGGTAATTCGTGACGATTTCCCGAAGATTATTCTGGAAGACATCGAACATTTCCGCAGGCGGGAAATGCATGTTGTACAAATACGAGTGGTCGGTAAAACCGTACCGCCAGTACGCCCCATGCAACTGCTGGACGTGATCGAACTGCGCGTTGCGCTCGAGGAAGAGAAACTCAGCGGCATCGCGGTCGCGATCATCATCGATCTCACACCAGCGGCTTGCCGACACGTCGACCGCGGCCATATCAACACCGGATTTCCCTACGCAGTCGCGGAAGATGCTCTCGTAATAGTCTTGAATGCGCCCTGCGTCGATTGCGCTGCACAGGCGCGGGAGTATCTGGTTGCGCAATAACTCCTCACGGAGCAGATAGATGTTGACGGTTTTGAAGGTGCCGGTGGTGTCGAACCGTTTGTCCTGGTCGGCGCCAAGAGTAAAACTCGTTATCCGCCGGTGGCTGTCGCATCGAACCACCGTCCCGGACAGAGTGTGGTCGTATGGCGCCACGGCCATGCTGCTGCCGGGTTCCGCGAGTAGCGCAGCGACAACCGCGGGATCAAACGCGATGTCGGCTTCGAGCAATAGCAAGTCTTGATCGAGGTGATCTCTTGCATCCCACAGTGAGCGGATGTTGTTCGTCGTGGCATAGTCAGGCGCTTCGACGTACCGGATATCAACCCCGGCGAAACTCGAGCCGAAACGATCACGAATCACTTCGCCCTTGTAACCGATTACTACCACCACTTCTGCAATACCCTGGGAGGCAAGTGCACGTAATGCGCGTTCGAGCAGAGATTCGCCACCGATTTCCACCAGACACTTTGGAATGTCTTTGGTCAGAGGTTGCAGACGGCTGCCCCTCCCGGCAGCGAGGATGAGGGCACGGCGAACGACGCGCGGATCATCTTTAAAAGTGTTCGGCGTTTTGTTTTCCGATGACGCGACAGGTGGCTCGACCAGTACATCGCTTGTCACCCTTGTACTCCCGCGGCTGCTACCACGGTCCTCTGCCGCACGGGGGATCGTACTGCCGAGGTAGTGAAATACGCCTGCAACCGATCGATGCCTTCCTTGTAGCGATCATTGCAGAAGGCAAGACGCAAGTCCTCCGGTACGCCAAAATCAGTGCCGGGGACCACAGCAACGTGAACCCTGTTCAGAATGTCCCGAGCCAGTTCCTTCGATGATGCAAACCCTCTGGCAGCACACCACTCGGCGCACCGGAGCATTGCGTAAAATCCACCCTCGGCCGCGACCGGTTCACAACCGGTGCCCCGGAGGCGTTCTGTCGTGTACTCCGCACGTGACCGATAAATGCCCGCGAGTTCACCGGGGCTCTCCTCGTCCTCGAGGGCGGCAATCATTCCGTCTTGATAACAAGGGTCTGTACAGAGCAGCGTATGCTGTTGCATGACTCGCAGATTACGCTGCAGTTCCTCCGGCAGTATCGCGAAGCCAACGCGCTTCGTGTACATCCGGTAACCCTTCGAAAAACTGTTGGTGACAATGGTGATGTCTTGCTGCTCGGGCAGCACCGCAAGAGGCGAATGGAATTCCTCATAAAACATCGTATTGTTGTAGATCTCATCGTTCAGGATGTATGCCTGGCGATTGACTATCTCATAGATCTCACGCATCTCGTCGACATTGACAATGTTCCCCACGGGATTACCCGGTGAGTTGATTACCACGAGAGAAGTGCGTTGGGGAGAAAAATTTCTCCGAAAAGAATTCATATCGATGCGTTTCGTACGAACATCTACATCGTAGAATTTGACTTTTGCACCGGCCAATTTTGCGCAGTACAGATACAGTGCGTAATAAGGCCGTGGAATCATTATCTCGTAAGCTGGTCCGGAGAGCAGCTGAAACAGGTTACGGAAGATGGGAGAACTACCGGTATTTACGATGACATGTGCGGCACGAACGTCTGCCCCGTGCCGGCGATTGTAGAACGCGGCGATAGCTTCGCGTAGCTCGGGAAGCCCTTCCGGGTAGACTCTGCGCACGAACTCGGGATTGCTGAGTTTATCGACCATACGTTCGAGCACGATCTTCGGCATGGCCAGTTCCGATACGCCGATCGTAAGCTTCAAGACATCGACACCCTGAGCAATCAGATCGTCAGCCAGTTCGTCCAGAACAAACATTTGAAATTCGAGATCCTCTGGGAAGAGATCTCTGATGGAGCGTGGCACTAGTGGCCTCCTCATGTGATATACGTGAACCAGCACACCAGCCGGGTCACTACAGGTGAAAAACTCGGATCGATGGCCGACGGAAAGTCGCACCGCGGTAAGCTCTACGGCGTAGCAGGGTGCGAAGCGCAGCACGCCATCATACACGCAATGGGAAACTCATGCATTCAGCCCGCAAACCGGTTCCGGCATATTGCTACAAACCGCTTCGCACCTTCAGACAACGCCTTGTGCTTCTTGTAATAAAGCCCCACCTGCCGGTTGATGGTCGAGATCTCCAACCCGTCGATCAGGTGATAGCCGTCCAGCGTTTCGAAAAAGCGATCGGAGAGGTAGGTCACCCCCATGCCCGCCTCGGCCAACGCCAACCGCAACTCCAGGTTGCTGAGCTCCCAGACGCTAACGAAGTGATTACGCATGCGCTCACTACCGGGTTTTTTGGCTATATCGTCCAGATAGGAAGTGAGCAGGGTTGCCTGGCCCAACTCGTTTTCCGGATGCTCCCGCAGCGCATCGAACCTGGGGTGATTCTGGTGAACCACGAGCAGGCGACGTTCGGCGAAGAACGGCAACGTCATCAAATGTCCGGGCATGCGGGTGGAGAAAGGGCCGAAACCCAACTCCCAGCGATCGGCGTCCACACCGTAGATAATCTCGCGACTCGGGGCAACGTCCAACTTGAGTCGAGTGAGTGGGTTTCGTTCGCAGAACTCCAGCAGTAACTCGCGACCGTGAAATCGATTCACCATGCTGTTCATGGCGAGGTTCAATGTCGACAACGCACCTGTGCGAATCTGTTGGATATCCTCCAGGGTGTTCTGCTCTTCGTTGATCACCGTCTGAGTGAAACTGAACAAACGTTTTCCTGCCTCGGTGAGCTCCGGTTGTTTTCCCCTGAGCAAAAGCCGAGTGTCCAGCTTGTGTTCCAGATTTGCTACTGCCTGGCTTACCGCCGACTGAGAAATGTTTAGCCGCTCCGCGGCTCGGCTGAAGCCACCCTCTTCGACAACCGCGCTGAAGATCCGTATCTCA
Source organism: bacterium (assembly GCA_027296025.1). Classification (GTDB taxonomy): domain Bacteria; phylum Krumholzibacteriota; class Krumholzibacteriia; order WVZY01; family WVZY01; genus JAPUJU01. The sequence goes on along the minus strand of JAPUJU010000195.1, from coordinate 97 downwards.
TGGCGTTCTATCTGCATGCATCGAGCCTATCAGCTATCGGGGGTTAGGAGTCGAATTAGCTCCCGATTGCTCAGCGCGCCGCATGGGCCTTTGGGTA
>JAPUJU010000194.1 GCA_027296025.1 bacterium | reverse complement strand
AATCATGGCAATTCTCATCGGGCGCTTTGACATGCGTTCAACCACGACGAGCCTGCACGCTTATCGCGCAATCGCCCGTTCGTAGAAATCTTCGAGTCTGCTCAGATGCCTGTCGGACGTAAACTCGCTCGCAACAACCTGGCGTCCGAGCGTGCCGGAGCGCGCCCCCAGCTCGGGGTCATTCCAGAATCTGCGAAGGCACGCAACCAGTTCGTCGACATCGCCGGCGTGAAAAACGCCCCCGTCAACCCGCTCGGCGAGTTCGGGTAGACCACCCAGGTCCGATGTGACGATCGGCACACCCAGGGCCATCGATTCCAGAACTGTAAACGGCGCGTTCTCCGGGCTCTCCGTCGGAAGAACGACCATCCGCGACGAGAGGATGACCTCGGCCAGCGCTCCCTTGTCCAGATGTCCCGTGAAATGGATCCGGCCGGGAGCATCCGATGCGGCCATCCTCTCGAGCTCCTGCCGGAGCGGGCCATCTCCCGCGATGACGAGGTTCAGGTCTGTGGCCTGCCCGATCGCGCGAACGAGCGTGCCCAGTCCCTTTTCGACACTCAACCGGCCGAAGTAGAGGATGTACGAATCGGGCAAGGATACCACGGCGGCCCCTCCTTCCGAACTGTTCTCCATCGGTGGAACAAACGCGGGCAGGTAGATCACGCGGTCGCGCGAGTACCCCTCTGCCACAAAGGTGTTGCGGATGAAGCGACTGGGCGCGAAAAAGTAGACGACGCTCTCGTAGACGCCGGTGAGCTTCTGCCAGTATGCCTCCGCCGAGACCAGTGCGCTGAGCAAGATCGAGCCGTCGCGGCAGCGCGTCAGCGGCGCCCGGTAAAAACGCCCCCCGCGGCACCGGTAGCAGTAGGCAGACCCGTCGAAGAGCGAGTAGTTGGGACAGATCAGCTTGTAATCGTGAAGTGTCATCACGACGGGAATCCCGGCGCGCTTCAGAACCGGTAGAATCGACGGCGTGATCTGGTGGTAGATATTGTGAAGGTGGACGATGTCCGGCCGTGTCGCTTCGATCAGACTGCGTATATTGGATGCTGCTTCCCGCGACCGAATGAACGATGAGCCCATCGCAAGCCGTGCCAGCGATGAGTCGGGGTGTTCGTAATCTTTCTGAGTAACAAAATAGTCCGCGTAGGGCGACGGGCGGTTGTCCGGGTGGTGCATCGAGAAGTGAATGACCTGGTGCCCCCGCGCTTCCAGGGCATCTGACAGGGCAAACAAATACCGCTCGGTACCGCCCTTGTCAAAGAAGAACTTGTTGACCTGAAGGACACGCATCTAGTTTTTCAGATGGTTCCTGACCTTCTCCTTGACGATCCACGATAGCGCGGAAGGCATATTGCGCTTGAGGGCAGTTCGTGCGGTGCAAATCATCCAGCACTTTTCGCAACCGTCGATTTCCCGACGTACCGTGTCTGCCTGTTCGCTCTCCCAAACCTGTTCGAACGAGTTACCACGAAGGTCACCCATCTGTGACGGTATCGTCAAGCACGGGTAGACAATCCCCTCGGGAGCAAGGTAAAAGAAATCGATTCCGGCGCTGCACTTGAGGATACGCCGGTTCTCCTGGTTGAATACAAGCGTTCCCTGCTCGAAGTAAGCGCGCAGCCACCGCTTGGGATGGTAGCTGAGAAGCTCTTTCCTGATCACATAGCCGAGTGCGTCTGCGAGGTCGCCGGCTTGAACCGTGTCGTTCGCCTGCGTACTGAAATAGATGTCCGAGTTCTGGGCAACGGCCGTCGTAAACTGGAATCCCATCGACTCGGCCAGGTCATACACCTTGCGCATCTCGTCGACGTTGTCGTTTAACGCCGTAAAAGCGATGCGTACGTTCGTGAACTCGCGCTCGTTGAGCTGGCGTAGAGTCTCCAGTGACCGGTCGTAGGCGTCTTTGATACCGCGGATTCGGTTGTGCACCTCTCCGATGCCGTCAATCGATACCCCGATTCCGATGTTCGGGATCGTCTTCCGAAGCTCCTCCATGCTGTCAATAATCTGCTTCGTTCGAAATCCGTTCGTCGAGACCACCATGCGCGGGCTGTTCGTCTTCTGGTGGATGACCTTGACGATGTCGATGATGTCCGTGCGCATGAAGGCTTCGCCCCCCGAGATGTTGATATCCTTGAGCGTGGACGGCACTTTGGCGTAGTCGTCGACGGTCAGGAACTCCTGGGGCTTGATCTGCCAGATATTGCACATCTGGCACCGGGCATCACAATGGTACGTGAGGGCGATAATTGCGTCCGTGGGATATCCGGGCCGGGCCATCTGCGTGTTCCTTTGCTGCGAAGCCCCTCGAAGTGGAGGTGCTAACTCGTTGTCGTTTTGCGACTTGGTAAGTCGCCATCAATACCAAACTCCATCGGCAGGTATCGATAAAAGAACTTGATCTATGTCAATTATACCATAAAAGGACTCTCGCCGTACACGAGAGCTTCGCCAGAGGTCAGACGTAGGGACCCTTGTCGCGGATCTCGGTCACACAGCGCAGATCGTGTACGGATCCGTGGACACGCGCGGGGTTGCCGAAAACGACGGAATCCGGCGGGACATCACGGGTCACCACAGCTCCGCCTCCGACCAGGCATCGCTCCCCGATCACGACGTACGGTAGGATCGTCACGTTGACACCGATTTTCGCGCCCTTTTTGATGGTCGGCCCTTTCATGCACGGCTTCGAGTCCGGGCAACCCGGATGAATGTCGTTTGCAATCGTTACCCCGGGGGCCAGAAACACGTCATCCTCGAGGACCGAAAACTGGGCGACGTAGCAGTTGCAGTGAATCTTGACGTTGTTGCCGATCCTGCAATCGTAGTCCACAGTCGAGTTGTTCCAGATGTTGAAGTTCGATCCGATCACGTTCTCTTCGCGGATGACCACGTTGTGGCCCGTCTCCAGACCGTCGCCGATTGTGGTACCCGCGTAGATGACCGTGTTGGAACGGACGTTTGCATCGCGCCCTATGTCCAGGACGGTGCCGATGCCCGTGCGCGGCGACAAATGCGCCAGCAAAGCGGACT
>JAPUJU010000193.1 GCA_027296025.1 bacterium | reverse complement strand
GTTCTGGCAATCAATCTCGTGGCGTGCGCCGTCGATTTCGACGATAAAGTGACCGTCGCATTCATCAACACTTACGCGGTGTTCGATGTCGGCAATTCTTACCAGGAATTTCATCATGATGTTTTACATCCGCGGATTTCGGAGCCCCTCCATACGCGCAATTCGCCGCCACACGTTTTCGCGTGTGATCTCCACAGAATCGATATTGAGTCGGCGGGCGTGTTTGTACGCCGTGATGCTTGCCGCGATCGTGGCAAGCTCAATGTCCTCCGGGCCTGTCGACAGGGAGTCCGGTGAGAATTCTCGTTCGATGAACCCGGTGTCGTACAAACCGTCCGCGAATGCATCTGACTCAACGGCCCAGGTGAGAAACTCCAGGTTCGTTTTTACACCGTCGAGCTGATATTCGGCGAGAGCACGAAGACAACGACGGATCGCGGTGGGGCGATCCTCTCCCCACACGATGACTTTCCCGATCATCGGGTCGTAGTAGACCGGTATCTCGTAACCGGGGTAGATGCTGTTCTCGTTGCGGACGCCCGGGCCCTGCGGCAGGACAAGCCGGTAGACGCGGCCGGCGGACGGCAAAAAATTCGACTTCGGGTCCTCCGCGTAGATGCGCGCCTCTATCGCATGGCCCCGAATGGTGAGCGTCTCCGGGCTGACGGACAGGGGCTCGCGCGACGCGATTCGTATCTGCTCTTTCACGAGGTCGATGCCGTAAACCATTTCGGTCACCGGGTGCTCTACCTGCAGACGCGTGTTCATCTCCAGGAAGAAAAAAGTCTTGTCCTCGCCCATGATGAACTCGACCGTTCCCGCGCCCACGTAGTCAACAGCCCGGGCTGCCTTCACTGCTGCATCGCATAGCTCGGCGCGAAGCTCGGGCGTAATGCTCGGTGACGGGGTCTCCTCGACGACCTTCTGGTAGCGTCGCTGCATCGAGCACTCCCGCTCTCCGACGGCGACGACCTTTCCGTGAGTATCCGCGACGAGCTGGACCTCGATGTGCTTCGCGCGCTCGATGTACTTTTCGACGAAAACACTGGGGTCGCCGAACGCGTGTTCCGCCTCGCTCATCGTCAGTTCGATCGCAATCGCACATTCCTTTTTGTTCCTTACGAGTCGCAAACCCTTACCGCCACCTCCCGCCGCCGCTTTGATCATGACGGGGTATCCGATGGAATTCGCGACTCTCGCAACTTCGTTCGTGGAATCGATTGTGGCGTCACTGCCCGGAATCACCCGAACACCGGAGGCCTTCATCGTCGCGCGCGCCTCGAGCTTGTTGCCCATGCGCCGGATCGACTCCGGACTGGGACCGATAAACGTAATACCTGCCTTTTTGCACGCCACCGCGAAATCGGCACTCTCCGCAAGAAAACCGTACCCCGGATGAATCGCCTCGGCGCCACTTGCTTTCGCTGCCCCGATAATCCGATCGATGTTCAGGTAGGAGTCTTTGCTGGTCGAGGGCCCGATGTGATACGACTCGTCAGCATACGTCACGTGCATGGCGAGCCGGTCGCTGTCGGAATAGACGGACACCGCAGTGATGCCCATTTCGCGACAGGTTCGCAGAATGCGCATGGCGATTTCACCCCGGTTCGCTATGAGGAGTTTCTTGAACATGGTTGTTTCTCGTTGCATACCCACAACAGCCGTACCGGTCGTCGTGGAAGGTGTTTACAGAGGGAGGTTGCCGTGTTTCTTCGGCGGCAGGTGTTGCCGCTTGTTGACGGCGCTCTCGAGAGCCGCAATCACCTTCGGCCGCGTCTCTCTCGGCTCGATGACGTCGTCCAGGTACCCCAGTCCCGCCGCGATATACGGATTTGCGAAGCGGTCGTTGTAATCATCGATCAACTTCTTGCGAAGTTTTGTCGCGTCACTGGATTTCTCCAGTTCTTTGCGATTCAGAATATTAATAGCCCCTTCGGCCCCCATCACGGCCAGCTCGGCCGTCGGCCACGCGACGTTGTAGTCCGCTCGGATATGTTTGGACGACATGACGTCGTATGCACCACCGTACGCCTTGCGCGTGATGACGGTGACCTTCGGTACGGTCGCCTCGCAGTATGCGTAGAGCAGTTTCGCGCCGTGCTTGATAATCCCCCCATACTCCTGCTCCGTCCCCGGGAGAAAACCCGGAACGTCTTCAAATGTGACGATCGGAATATTGAAGGCGTCGCAGAATCGAACGAAACGTGCCGCCTTGGTCGACGACTTGATGTCAAGAACACCCGCCATGAATTTTGGTTGGTTCGCCACGATTCCTACATTTCGGCCGTTCAGGCGAGCGAAGCCCACCACGATATTCGTCGCGTACGATGGCTGAATCTGGAGAAAATCCCGGTGGTCGATGACGCGCGTAATCACTTCGACCATATCGTAGGGTTCCTTGGGGTTGTCCGGAATGATAGTGTTGAGTTCTGCATCCATGCGGTTGACGTCGTCGTCCGTTTCCTTCCTCGCGGGTTCGTCCAGATTGTTCTGGGGCAGAAAATCAAGTAGCCGGCGAATCTGCACAATGCAGTCGGGATCGTTCTTCGCCATCATGTGTGCGACGCCACTCTTCGTGTTGTGTGTTCGCGCCCCGCCGAGTTCTTCGAAGGTAACGTTTTCGTTCGTCACCGTCTTGATGACGTTCGGACCGGTAACGAACATGTGGCTCGTTTTGTCAACCATGATGATGAAGTCGGTGATGGCAGGCGAGTACACGGCGCCGCCCGCGCAAGGGCCCATGATCGCAGAGATTTGTGGGACCACACCGGAGGCCAGCGTGTTGCGCAGAAATATCTCGGCGTATCCGCCCAGGCTTGCGACGCCCTCCTGGATGCGGGCGCCCCCGCTGTCGTTCAGTCCGATGATCGGCGCGCCGTTTTCGACGGCGAGGTCCATGAGCCGGCAGATCTTATTCGCGTTCGCCTCGCTCAACGTGCCACCGAACACGGTGAAGTCCTGCGCGAAAGCGTACGTCAGACGGCTGTTCACTTTGCCGTATCCCGCCACCACTCCGTCTCCGATGAGTCTCTTCTTGTCCATTCCGAAGTCGTGGCTACGGTGAGTTACGAACACACCCGTTTCCTGGAATGTGCCGGGGTCGAACAGCAGACCGATCCGTTCGCGCGCGGTGAGCCGGCCGGATTCGTGGATTTTCTTGATCCGCTCTTCGCCGCCGCCCCTGTGGGCCGCCTCGCGCTTTTCGCGAAGCTCGCGGAATTTTTCGTCACGGGATCGGGTCGCCATCAGGTCCTCGCGGCTCTAAGTAAAATGCTATCAAAAAGTTATGGTGTCGTAGGTTTTGTAGAGTGTAAATAACGACGCCCGGTCCGTCAACCGCAATCGCCCTACCCTGTGGAGCCCCCGGGAATCACAGCTCCCTTTGCGACAACGAGTTGCGTCTCCGACTCGCGCTCGCCCGAGTTGTCTTATACGTAGACACGGGGTCCGGAAAACGGTATCATTGTATGTCTGACAGGCACTT
>JAPUJU010000192.1 GCA_027296025.1 bacterium | reverse complement strand
GAGAAAACCGGTTGAAGTATACAATCCCATTCGGCACCTATTTCGGAATCCCCGTGCGGATTCACCTGACGTTCCCGTTGATTCTGATCGTATTCGGGGCCGAGGCGTGGCTTCGCGCTGGCTGGCTGGAGGCCTTCTGGGCGGTACTCCTGGTGGCGTGCGTTTTTGTATGTGTGGTTCTCCACGAATTCGGGCACAGTCTGCAGGTTCGGCGCTATGGAATCCGCGTCAAGGATATCATCCTTCTTCCGATCGGCGGGATGGCGCGTGCGGAAAGCATTCCCGAAAAACCAATTCAGGAAATCATCGTTGCGATCTCGGGCCCGCTGGTTAACTTTGCACTCGCGTTGATTTTTTTCATAATCATCTGGTTGAGACGCTCGTCATTCGACTTTGAAAATGAATTTCTGGGAAGCCTCCTGTGGATAAACCTTGTGCTCGGGGTCTTCAACCTGACGCCGGCTTTTCCGATGGACGGGGGCAGGATTCTTCGCGCGTTCTTTGCCATGCGCCTGCCCTACCTGAAGGCGACACGATATGCGAAGAACATCGGCCAGCTGATCGCCGGTTTGTTCGTGATCGTCGGGTTCAGGAATCCGCGCTTCATCATGCTGCCGGTGATCGCCGTCTTTATTTTCTTCGGCGCAATAAGCGAAGAACGGATCGTTCGCGTAAAGGTCGCGCTCAAAGGCAGACGCTCACGGGATTTTCTTCGCAGGAACGTTCCAATGTTGCGAGCGAGTGAGACGGTCGAAGCAGTGGTGGGGGTGATCGGTACCGATGATTCAGCGGCGTGGGCGGTAACCGACGACACAGGAGAATTCATCGGGGCGGTCGTCCGGCAGGACCTCTTCGCGGCGATCGAGCGTGGCAACAGCCACGAGCCTGTGGCCACGTATGCGAGAAGCGAGTTTCCCCGGGTCGATGCCGAAATGCCCGCCATCCAGACGTACTACCTGATGCGCGCCGATAAGATTCCCCTCGTCGGAGTGGTTGCCGATGGCCGGTACGAGGGGCTCGTTTTCTTTGAAGATATGGCTGCAGCGGTAGCCGAGTTTGGCCGGTCCGCCACCTGATCGTTCCCGTGGAACGCGACTTGCCGTTTTCCCCGTCCGATACTTGAGAGTAGGTTTCCTCGGGCACGCTGCATCGTTTGCACCGGAATTGCACGCGTATTGCATGCCAGGGAAAGGAGTCGACATGGCATTAGTTCTCGATATTGATACACCTGCTGAAACGACCCTTGAGGCCCAATCGCACTACAACAGGGCGATTGAGAACATCAGCCGGAACAACTACAGGAAGGCTCTCGACCACCTGACACAGGCGGTTCACGCGGTACCGACGAACCCGATGTACCTGTCGAGTTTTGGGTTCTGCATTGCGTACGTAGAGCGGGATTTCGAACGGGCGATTCGTCTCTGCCGACAGGCACTGAAACGGAAGCCGCTCGACCCTGTTCTTAGAGTGAACCTGGGCAAAGTCTACCGCATGTGTGGGGACAGTCATCTGGCGCACTCCGAGTTTCTGCTGGCTCACCGGCTCGACAACTGTCACCCGGCGCCTGCGACGGAACTCCAGCGCATGGGAATACGGCGCCCGCCTATCCTGCCGTTCCTTTCGCGTTCGAACTGGTGTAACCGGTACCTGGGCAGGGTCCGGGCGACGGTCGAGCGCGGCCTGCGCCGCACGGTCTGACGGTCCGCGTCTTGCGGACGCCGATTTTGGTCTATTGTTTCGAGCAGTGGGCGTTGTATCTTTCGTGGGGGCGCCTGCTAACTGGACCGACTTGAGAGATCCAGCTGGCAGGCGCGCTCCGAAGCCGATACAATGCCCTTTTGCGTTTTTCCCACCATGCTACGTTTCTTGACTCTCCTTGGATTTGTCCTTCTCGGTCTGGCTGCCTGCACGCAAACCGAGCGCACCCGGAGCGAAGTCGCGGAGTCGATCAACGAAGACAAAGCCGCCGCGCGTGAGCACATGGACACCGGTAACTACGACGTCGCGGTCGAAATCCTCCGACCCCATGTCGGCGATCGGGTTCGGGACCCGCAGGTCCACAAGATGCTCGGTGAGTGCTACTGGCGCCTCGGTGATTACGCACAGGCGACGACGAGCTACGAGAACGCGCTCAGGATCGACTACTCAAACTCGGATACGCACCTCTCGCTCGGAGAGATGCTCATGGAGATGGGGAAAATCGGGCGGGCGCTTACAGAGCTGGGCCTCGCCGTACAGTTCGGCGAACGCGCACCGCTGCCGTACTACAACTACGGGCTCGCGCTCTATCGCTTCGGGCGGGTCGACGACGCTCTTGCGCAGTGGGAAACGGCGTATCAAATCGATCCGGCGAATCCGGACTATTCGGCGGCCCTGGCGATGGGATACACAGGACGAGATGACGTGAAAGCGCTCGAACACTTCGAACGGGCGGCCGCCTTCGGCGCGGCCGACGTGAATTTTTTCAACAACTATGGGCTGCTACTGATGAAAACCGGCCACCTCGTGCGCGCCGGTGCTCAGTTCAACTACGCGCTGGCGATCGAGCCCGAAAACGAGTCCGTGACGTTCAACTTCGCGACACTCGAGATGAGGTCCGGGGAGTACACGCGCGCGGCGAAGCGACTCGAAGCGCTCTACCGTCTCGACGAGATAGACCATCGGTATCGTGTGTATCTGGCGAAGTCGTACGTCGAAACCAGGAACTACAATGGCTCGGTGGAGCTGCTCGAGGAATGGGTCGAGGCTCAGGACCCCGCGTCGAAAGATCTTTGTGCCCCGGGACTCGACGAGGCGTTCAGTATTCTCGCGATGAGCTACCGTGGGCTCGGTGATCTGAGCCGTGCGGGGAACACCATGCAGCGGGCGATCGAGCTTGCCCCCCGAAACGTTATCCATTTGATTAATTATGGCGTCATGTTGGCGGAAAATGGTAACATCGAAGCTGCCAAGGCTCAATGGGAGCGGGCGCTTGAGCTGGAGCCGGAAAATGCACTGGCTCGACAAAACCTTTCTGCGACGGCCCAGTAACAAAGGCACGCCGTATTCGTAGTTGAGATAGGGAATTAGTTGTTCGGAACGGAGCGGATCGTGTATTGTAAGTTTTGCGGCAAGGAAATCGGGGACAAAGTGGAGATCTGCACCCATTGCGGTCGCAGAGTACGAGGCTCGTTCTCCACGTTTCTGGAGAGTAATGAGCTGACGAAGCTCAAGCCCATTCGGGAAGAAAAGAGCCCGGGGCTCGCCGGCTTTCTCGGCTTTTTCCTCAGCTGGATTCTGCTCGGGCCGCTCGGTTACGTCTACCTCGGGCAGTGGAACTGGTTCTGGATTACGTTGATAATTTCCGTGATCGCATACATACCGACTGTCGGTCTCGCGTACATCCTTTTTCCATTCGTATTTGCTTTTCATCAACATCAAATGGCGAAAGATCTCAATGAGTCTCTGAAGAACGCCAAGCTAAGAGAGTACTCCAGCGCAGAAGATACGCGCTCTCCCACCGAAGGGTAACGCCTTCGCCTGTGAGGGCTGAGCACATATGGAAAGAAATCTGGCTCTTGAGCTGGTCCGAGTGACCGAAGCTGCGGCCCTTGCCTCGGCTCGCTGGATGGGCAAAGGAGACGGCAGGGAAGCGGATCGCGCCGCATGTGACGCGATGGCGATCGCGATCAAGTCGGTGAAGATCAAAGGCAAGATCGTGATCGGCGAGCGGAGCCCCGAGAGTGATTTGTCGAAGTCAGGAATTGTTGGTTCCGGTTCTTTGCCGGAAGTCGACGTCGCGCTCGACCCGCTCGAGTCGATCGACTCGGTTGCCGGTGGGTTGCCCAACGCCATTTCGGCGATTGCCGTGGTGGACAAGGACGGTTTCTTCGATTCGCCAGTGCCCTATATGAACAAAATCGCCGTCGGCCCTGAGGCGGCCGGGAAAATTGATATCAATGCAAGCCCTCTTGAAAACCTCGTCAACATTGCCGACGCGAAACGAAAATACGTCGAAGATCTTACAGTGTGCATTCTGAATCGTGACCGCCACAAGGCTCTCATCCAGAAAGTGCGTTCAACGGGTGCACGCATTCAGCTGATCCCGGACGGGGACATCGCGGCGGCGATCGCAGCCGCGCTGCCCGGAAGCGGCATCGATGTGTTGATGGGTGTCGGCGGCTCGAACGAGGGGGTATTGTCCGCGGCCGCTTTGAGGTGTGTCGGAGGAGATTTTCAGGTTCAGATGCACCTCCGTGATGATGATGACCGTCAGGCGCTCGACGACGCAAAGTTCGATACGGGTACGGTGCTCGGTATCGGTGATTTGATTCGCGGCGGCCGGGCCCTGTTTGCGGCGACCGGGGTCACGAACAGCGACATTCTTCAGGGCGTCCAGTACCAGCAGACCGGCGCCGTGACGCACTCCATCGTGATGCGGGCCAGTTCCGGTACGATTCGTTTTATCCAGGCGAACCATTCGTTCGACCGAAAACCCACCTACGACTGACCCCTGTTGCCGGGAAGCCGATTCGAAGTGGATCTTCCATTCCCATCCCACGTCGATAAGACAAGACCACTCGCAGAGCGGATGCGACCCGATACGCTCGATGAGTTTCTCGGGCAGGACGACATTGTCGGCGAAGGAACACTGCTGCGAGCGGCGCTCGAACAAGGAGCGTTGACACAGTCCATCATTCTCTGGGGACCTCCCGGCTGCGGTAAGACGACGCTCGCGCGCATCATTTCGAAAATGGTCAAGGGGCGCTTCGTCAAACTGAGCGCTGTCATGTCCGGTATCGCCGAAGTAAAACGGATCGTGACGGACGCACGAAAGCTTCGAACGCACGATGGCCATCCTGTCGTTCTCTTCGTCGATGAAATTCACCGTTTCAACAAGGCACAACAGGATGCGTTTCTGCCGCACATCGAAGACGGCA
>JAPUJU010000191.1 GCA_027296025.1 bacterium | reverse complement strand
CGCCGCACGTGGGCTCTCCTTTGCGAGGTACGGCGAACCGCTGCCGGTGCGGCGTGGCGGGAAGTTGAAGATGGTGTTTCAGTCACTCGCCGGGTTCGGACTTCTGGTGATCTCGCAACACGGATGGTTCGATGCTGGAACTCTCACAAAGGTGTTTCAGGCCGCGCTTCTTGTTGTTCTCGGGATGTCGTTTTTTTCAGCGGTACAGTGCCTTGCTGGATTTCGGTGGTCGGCGTGGAGGCGGGGATCGGGTATGCAGGCTCGTTCAGAGTCGAAATGAGGGAAGCAAACGGGTCGCAAAAGCAAAGGGGGCTGTTGCCGACCAAAGCAAACCCCCTTTGGCTACCGTCAATAGATATTGACTGGCTGGTAGCATTCCAAACTTATTTGGTGTGAATCGTATTGTCAAGGGTCACGCGGCCTTTTATCTTTTTGTATAAGAGCGTAATGAAAGCTTTACTGAAAACATATCTCGTTTATCTTCTTTCCTGCAGCATGGTTGTGTGCACGCTGCCGCGCAGATCCCGGGCCGCGTCGACCTGGAAGGGAGAGGCATCCGGTGACGATGCTGTGGCGTCCGCCTCGGCGTTGACTACCCCGTCGGATTCGTTCAACAGTCTGCGATACGATGGATGGAAAGCTGCGTTCGCCCGATCCGATTCGACCGGCTACGAGTTCCCCGAAGATGAGGATGACAATCATCTCATTCGAGACGTTGCAGTCTTCCTGGTAGTGTCCGCTTTCCTTGCATTCTTCATTATCAAAGTCTTTCTCGAAGGCGATGAGGCTGATGAACCCGTCGACGAAGGCGGCAAAGAACTCCCGCCGTTCTAGTTTCGCGTCGACGCTGTGTCGGTGATTTTCCAGAAGCCCTTGGTTCTGTACGCCACGGCACCGGTCCAGCGGTCGTGCACGGCTACCCTGAGGACGTACTTGCCGGGTCTCAATGAATCGATATCGATCGCAAGCAGTTCTTCGGCCCGACCGCGCGGGCTGCTCCGCGAGAACGTCTGCGAAATGACAGGATCGGGACTCGACTCGAACCCGGCCAGCTTCTTGAGGCCGCCGAAGAACCGGGCCACGCGGCTCTTCGTTTCAGACGCTTCAAAGATCAAATATATCATGTCGTATTCTTGGGTCAGTCCGGTTGTTTCTATATTGTAAATCTCTACATAGATTCTAAGGAGCTCTGTCGACGCGTACCGAGCTTTCGGATTGGGATAGAACGTGCGGCCGCCTCGCATCAGCACATCGTCCGTCCGGTTCTGCGGCATGTCCCGGTAGAGCAGGATATCGCTGACAGTCAACGAGTCGCTGAGCAAACGAAGTGTTTGAGCGCTCGATCTCATCACCGCGCGGCTGTGCCGGTCTACATCTTCGATGCACAGGGCGAGGTTGTGATCATCGAAAGGAACCTGGTGCTCTCTGACACGATGAAACCATTTGCGTCCGGCGCGGCGATGCTCGACAAATCGTTGCGGGTTCATCGAGTCGACCACTGTTGACCGGTGGTCCCATTCTTCTCCAAAAAACGAAATGCGTTCGACGATCGAGCCGGCTTCACGCAGATCCACAAACGCATCCATGCTGTCGACGTCGAGTGCGACGCAGGTGTAGACCATACTGGAGAAGTCGTCGTTCCGAAACGCGACGACGTCGAGAAAGGCGGGTATGACCTCGGACTCCGGTCGATAGGTACTCTGGGGTGGGTCGACGTAAAGTACCGATGCGTCAACCCAGGGCGAAATCGGAATGATGTAGTTTCCGTTGAGGAACTGATCCTCGAAAACGATCTGCATGAAGTGTCGACCATCGGCGTACTGCCAGGTTTCTTGTCGCCCCCTCAACCCTCCTCCGAGACTCGTTTCGATATCCGTCGGCCAGCCGAACTTGACCAGTACCTGGCCTCGCTCGGTTTCCCATCCCCGCATCGGCGGTCGGTCGTGTGCGAGGTAGCACTCGGCGAGATACTTGCGGTAGATGTGCTCGAGTTCCCTCTCGTTGCTGGTGGTCGTCGGGTCGGGATCGCGCTGAATCCAGTAGATGCGACGAAACGTGGCTTTCTTCTCGATCGAGGCTTCCTTGTAGAGCATCTTCTCGTCCGAGTCCGGCAGAAGCATGGCGATATCGAGGTAGGCCTCGCGTTCTTCCTCATCCATGTGTTGGATAGCGAGATCGAAATGCGTTTTGCAGCTGTCGTAGCGAGCCTTTTTGTACGCCATTGCACCGGCGAGCAGGTTTGCTTCCGGCGCCTGTGGATGCAGCGCGATCATTTCGTCCCGCCACTTTTTCGCGTTCGGTTCCTGGTCGAGCGCCCACGCCGCGAAGACGAGTTTCTCGTGTGCGTCGATCCGCGCAGGGTCGCAATCGCGCGTCCGCTTGAACTCGGCGCGTGCCTCGGCAAGGTAGTCCCAGTATGGAATGACGTGCTTCCATTTGTCGAACCAGTAGAGCCCGAGCTGGAAGTGTGCGTCACAATGGTTGTAGTCGTGAGCGATGGCCCGGCGGAAGCAGTTCGCCGCCTCGCGGTGGTACCCCTGTTCGGCGTAGGTCAATCCAAGTTCGTAGATGATCCCAGGGTCTTCGGGATATTTGAGACGTCCTCGCTCGAGAGTCCGCTGGGAAAGCAATCTTCCAAAGATCGTGTTCTTCGCGCGATAGAGCCGGCCGAGCTCCTCGTAGGATCGGGGTGAAATACCCTTCCGGCCGACGACCGACTCGAAGTGCCGGATCGCTGCGGACGTGTCACGTTCGGCGAGTGCCGTTTCAGCCTTCCGTTCACCCACGGTGGCGCTTTGGCGCCACGCACAGGCGTGGATGGAGAGTATGAGTGTCGTACAGGTCAGCGTGTAGAGGAAAAGGCGTTTCATGATCAGCTTAGTGCACGGCCGGCCGGGGGTGGGATCGGTTAGAATATACTAACGTGTGATGAGCCGGGAAAGGTTCCATTCTCGCGCACGCATGCCCAAAACAAAAGGGGCCCGGTCTGGACCGGACCCCTTCTCGCCAGAGCAGAACGTGTTGCCTACAGTGTTGTTTTGCCGAATGCCGTCTTGGCGTCGCTGAAAACGACGCCGAGAGATGCGTTCGAGTTCTTCGTGAC
>JAPUJU010000190.1 GCA_027296025.1 bacterium | reverse complement strand
AACGGAGCGCCGGTCAGCCACATATCCGAACAGACGTGCGGGTCTGCTTTGGTACCGTTGTCATGTTGCAATCCACCCAAGAAACTGATTTGCTCGCGGAAAGGATTCAACGGCTCAGTCGATTTTCCGCAAACGAAGTCGTTTCCTTCGACCGAAGGAAACCAACTCCACTCGTCTATTCCATTATCCGGATTCGGCAGGGACATGCCATTTGCGGTGTACAGCGCGCAGAATCGCCGCGGAATGTTCTCGACGACTTCCTTGCCCATGGCCTCCAGAACCGGCAACGCTAACGTGGTGCCTGCGATACCTTTGAGAACGGCTCGACGATCGAGTGTTGGGAGGGACTTGGTTGCATCCGGGTTGAATTACGTAGGTCTGCCTCTGGGAGACAGAATGTCCTGACTCGTCTCTCTCGGCGAGAAAGACCTACACGCCCGCCTGTTGTGGGAGGCTTGGCACCATTGAAAACAACAAAAGCGACTCTCCGCTACTTCGTAAGAAACAAGTCGCTCTTGATGACGAATTGGATCATGTCTTGCATGCGGTAGTCATCGGACCTTAATTCTAGGCCTTTTTCCTGAAGAAATACAATCTCATTGTAGGTTAAACTGCGACCCACGGCATAACTGGCCAAGTGCTTAAGGAAACTGAAAGCGACTTGATCGATTCGGTCGTTGGCCAGGTAGGCCTTAAGCCCGTTGAGGTCAACGATCACCGTTTCGTCCGGGAGCGTCGAACTGGCATCCACGCCCGGGTCTTTCTTAAATCGACCACCTGCGTCGAATTTCTCAAACGGAATTCCCCAAGGGTCGATGCCGGAATGACATTTGATGCAACCCTCCTGATTTCGGTGGCGTTCCAGTTTCTGGCGGAGCGTCAATTGGGAACCGTCGCCCTCCATGAGTTGGGGAACATTGGGTGGCGGGTCGTCCGGCGGTTCGGCGATAATCTTGCGCGCGAGCCACGCGCCCCGTTTGACCGGATTGGACTCTCGGCCATCGGAAAGTCCCGCCAGAATGCTGGCCTGTGAGAGTAGGCCGCCCAAGTTCTCATTCTGGTGCCTGATCGGAACAAACTGAAATCCGCTTTGGGTCTGGTCGGCCAGGTCGTAGTAGCTCGCGACGACCTCGTTGGCCAGGATGAAATCAGATTGCAGCAGATTTCGAAGCGGCAAGTTGTGCTCGATCAAGTATTGCAAAAAGTGGATTGGTTCGTTCCGCAGCTGCGTCTTCATGTCGCGGGTCAGCTGCGGGTACCGTTCGTGATCCACTTCCACCACATCGAACTTATCAAGACTCAACCACTGTGACGTGAACTCATGAACGAACTGCTCGCATCGCCGATCACTGATCATTCGCTTGATCTCCGCAGCCAGCGACTGATGCAGGGTGTTTGCTGCTGCGTGCTGCAGGAGTCGCGTGTCAGGTGCCGCATTCCACAGAAAGTAGGAGAGCTTCGAAGCGAGCTCGTAGGCGTCAAGGTCTTCTGGTTCCGGGGTGCTGCTGTTCTCGATCAGGAACAGGAACTGAGGTGCGGTCAGAACGACGAGCAACGCGTCCTTAATGCTCTGCAGAAAGTCGCCTGTTTCGGCGAAGGAGCTTTCCCAGACCGCGAAGATCGACGCCAGTTCGGTGCTAGTGACTGGTTGACGAAATGCCCGTCTCGCAAAGGATTGAATCACGTCGTGAGCATAAGCCGCTGGATCGTCTTTGCTGTCCGAATCGATGAAGATGTTTCGGTGCGTGGCGGGGGGCCAGGTCTTGTAGAACGGACCCTCAAAACGAACCGACCGAATCAGGAGTCGCGGCATGTCACGGCCATCGGTGTATTCGCTGCGCACACCGATCTCGCGGATTCCCGCCAAGTAGTTGACGTTGTCCTTCTCCACATCTGGACTAGGGAAGTTGTTGATGGCTCCTTCGAAAACAAACTCCTTGAATTCGAATGACGAAACCGTTTGAGGTGGGCCGACCGCGTTGAGTGTGCTTCCACAGTCACGACGCAATCCAACGTATACGCCAATTCGAGGTGAACGCTTTTCGAATTTCTCGAATCGCCTTGTTGTTTCCTGTGCACTCTCCAGGGGGGTGAAGACGATGCGGCGCAATGTAGAGTCGCCGTCGAACCGAGCCCTTACCGTGAGTGGACCGGCAGGCAGTCGGACGGCCAGGAAGGCGGGTTGGCGGCGGACTCCGGAGAAGAGTCGATCGCCCAGCTTGAGAGACAGGCGCGGCGGTTTCTTGGATCGCGGTTTCTTGGATCGCGGTCTCGCAGACGGCGATTTCCCAGACGACGACGGCCCCGAGTACACATCGACCTGATAAAGCCCCGCTTTTTCGAAATGGACGGTTTGCGGTTCGGTGAGCTCCTCGACCTTGATCGCGTCCCCGGCGAGTTCGACCTGGGCTTCGGTGCCCGGATCGAGCAGCAGTCCGTCATCGTACCTGGCGGCTCTGATCGTCACCCTGAATCGGCCGTAGTCCGGCAGTTCGCGCAGCGAGATTTTGAAGTTCGCCTTTGGCCCGTACGTGCTCTCTACGCCGAACAACTCGGCGCTGGGAATCGCTGGCCGCAGCAGCAAACCCTCCCGAACCGTCTCGTACGCCTCGCCCTTGGGATATCCGTCGTTGCCGCGCATGCCGGCGAAGACCGCGTGGTAGATGCTGTCGTATTCCCGCCAACCACGGACTGTGTCGTTGCCCTTGTACCCCTCGATGAATCGATACTTGGTCCGCATCAGGAACGGTTCGAAGTCAAACGGCTTCGCGGGCGTCAACTGAGTCACCACGAAGTCCTCGTTCTTGAGGAGACGACTGTTGGCCCCCAGAATCAGCTTGTCCGGACACGGGTGCGGATTGATCGCGGCCCCCAGATCCACGCGGAAGTTTTGTACCACCGGCTTTGACTCTTCAGCGACGATGCACAGGTCGAGAGCCTTCTCGGCCATGTCGAAATAGGCCTCGACCAAGAGCGGAGACAACAGCATCGTCTGTCCGTTGTTCACGAAACCGTCATTGGAAACCGCGTCCGGGGGCAGTCCATCCGTGAGATCATCTTCGAGCCCCAGAAGATCCCTGAGCGTGTTTCGGTATTGCGAGACGGTCAGCCGGCGGACCGATCCATTCTTTTCTTGTTGGCGAGCTCGGGCGACGGCCATCGCGTCGCCGATCCAATCGGTCACGAGCCGACGCTGCGCGGCTGTCGGCTGGGGCTCGTCTTCTGGTGGCATCGCTTCATCCGCAAGCTGCTCCCGGATTTTCTCCAGGAGGTGGAGTTCCCGGTCTTCCAGGGCACCGGTCAAACGATCGACGCGAATGCCGGACTTCATCCGTTTCGCGTTGTGGCACCGCAGACAGTATTTCGTCAGCAGCGGTCGAACGCGCTCCTGGAAGCTCCTCTGTATCCCGGGACCCTCGCCGCCGATGGCTTTGTCAGGCGTGCCAGTGTCCTGGGCGTCCGCGCTCCCGCACAGAACGATGGTGGCGGTCGCGAGCGCCGCGATGGCAAAGCGCGCCACGGGCGATGCGTGCGAAGAAAAAAGACACGAAGAGGCTGAGGAAGTCGACCTCGCGCACGCCTTCTTCACCTTGGACATCTCTCTCTTCGAATTCGATCACATCGATCTGGAACGACACCCGGTCTCAGAGGACCGGCTCATGCGGCTATGCTACGCTACGCCGCACGGAAGCGCCAGTTCCTGCGACTCAAGCGAGGTCTCCTCGTGTCCGGTCGAGATCTTTTCACCGCGATGTCCGCGGCTTGGTCACGGGGTTGAACGAAAAAGCCGGCACCCCGCTGAGCGGGTGCCGGCAGTGGATCGGTCGAGGCCTGCGGACGACTCCCCGCGGTGCGCCTTACGGTAACTGGGGGAGCCCCCAGCCGTTCTGCGGATCGTAGTCGGCGGCCCAGATGTCCGTTACTCCGAGATTATCCGTCCGCACCCACACCAGCACGTACGCGCCTGCGAAGTCGGTAGCCAGGAGCGGCGAGCTCGCTTTGCCATCGTCGTCCTCGGCGGGCTGCGCAACCTCCCACCCCTCTCCGGGGATGCGGTGGCTGGCGATGATACTCTGGTCGCGGGCACCGTCGTCGAGAATCCACACCACCATCGCGTCTCCCTCTACGCCCATCGCGACGCGGGCCGAGCTGGCCGTGGCACTTTCCTCCTGGTGAACGATCTCGGTCGGCTGCCATTCACCTCGCGTGAGGGCGCGGGCGTAGATCGTACCCAGCAGCGGCCCTGGCGCGAGAGTGTGCGTCTCTTCATCGTACTCACCCTCGCCCTCCTCGTTGCCCGTCCAAACCACGATCGAGTCACCGCCGCGAACCTCGGTCGCGAGATCCGGCCTCTCGCCCGTCCCGAGCCGCGTGGCGCCTACCCAGCCTTCGCCGGGCACGTTGCGGTTGACGTAGATGCTCGACGTCTCGCCCACGCGCTGCTCCCAGACGATCGTCGATTCGTCATCGTCCGTCTTACTTGCTCGGTGCGAGTTGTGCGCGACGTTGCCACTCTCGACGGGCGGGATTATACCCACGGCGACGGGGCGGCTCCACACCGGGTCGCCGAGGTCGAATGGGGGCACGAGAAGCGCGGCGTAAATCTGGAATGTCTCGCTGTCTTCCATATAGAGGAACGATACGACGCCGCTGCCCCGCTCGTTCATGGCGATCCGCGGCGCGAGCGCGTCGAGACCCAGCTCGTCGGCGTTGTCGATGCGCAGCGGTTTTGTCCAGGTCTGCTCGGCCGCGACGAAACGGCTCGCGAGAACCCTGAACCGAGGCGAAGTGGGGTCGTCGTAGAACTTGTGCACCCACACCACGACGGCGTTTCCCCGTCCATCCAGAGCCACGCGAGGGGTGAAAACATACTCGCCGAACTCGTGGACGAAGATCTCATAGACGTCTCCCCAGACGTTCTCATCGCCATCGAAGAATCGGGCGTAGACGCCGGCGAGTCCACGTTGATTCGTCTGTCGCCAGACGACGAGGGCGTCCTGGCTGAACCGCGGCATGGCCACGTCCGGGCTGTCGGAGTCACCGGAGCCGTTGACCTCCGCCGGGAATTCGATCAGCCCCCATTCCGCCAGTGGCACATAGCTGTTGGCCGCCACGTCGGTCCCGGTGTTCAGCTCGTCCCACACCGCGAAAGCGTAACCACTTCCGCTCATCGCCAGCGCCGGATTGTCGGCGCCGTCCAGGCCGCTCGTAACGCTTTCCCCGCGACTGCCGCCGCCACTCTGGGAACATCCGGTCAGAGCGAATGCCGACAGAAAGGTGAGTGCAACCGCCAGCTTGAAGACGGAGCCGTATATCTCTCGAAGATCGTCTGCAGACCGGTTCATGTGTTCCTCCTATAGAGATAAAGAAAAAAATGACCTCTTGGGGAGAAAGAGCGGATCGCGGCGGTCTCGCGTGCGAGAAAATCTGGAGATTTGAAGGGGTGCTGCTTCGAGAAAAGACCGGCTGAAGTCCGCGGCGGGTACGTGTTCCTCACGCTCAAGGTGCGGTTATCGGTTCTCTCCAGCCTGAGGCACGAGTCGAAAGCCTCTATCAGGGAGCGTGCCGATCGGGTACCATTTTCCGAAAGAAGCCGGGATTCGCTTCGACAACGAAATCTGGTGCTCAGTGGTTTGAGTTCGTCTTTTGTGAAGTATCGCCTGACGACGCGCTGGTCATCGCTGCTCGAGGTGCGAGTGGAGGAAGTCAATCGATGGATCGCCCGAAACTAGTCAAGGACATCATGGTCACCAAGCTGGCGACGCTGTCGCCAGACACGGACGTGTTCAAGGCGATGGTTCTGCTTGTGAAGAACCGCATCTCCGGATCACCCGTGATTGACGATCAGCGGAACTTTGTCGGCGTTTTCTCTGAGAAATGTTGCATGAAGGTGTTGACCACGGCGGTTCGTCTCGCCAGCAAAGACGACGAACAAGTTGCGAGCCGTCTGGCGAGGGACATCATGGTCAGCCGGTTGATCACCCTGAAGCC
>JAPUJU010000019.1 GCA_027296025.1 bacterium | reverse complement strand
TGGTGTACTCATTAGGAAGCGTGTTTTTTCGTCGTCGTGAGCCCGACGAGTTCACGGAGCATCGCACCGGTGTGTGACTCCGTACATTGCGCTATGTCGTTAGGGGTTCCGGTCACAACCACCTCGCCGCCCTCGTCACCTCCCTCGGGGCCCAGATCGATGATGTGGTCCGCAGCCAATACTACATCGGGGTTGTGCTCGATCACAACTACCGTATTGCCCTTATCCACAAGTTTGTTCAGCACATCGAGTAACATTCGCACGTCGTCGTGGTGCAGCCCCGTCGTGGGTTCGTCCAGGATGTAGAGGGTTTGTCCCGTGCCGCGCTTCGAAAGCTCCGCCGCGAGTTTGACCCGTTGCGCTTCGCCACCGGAGAGAGTCGTCGCCGGCTGCCCGAGATGAATATAACCGAGCCCCACAGACGTGAGCACCTCGCACTTACGGCGAACAGTCGGTATGTTCGTGAACAACTCGAGCGCTTCCTCCACGGTCATGTTGAGAACGTCGGATATCGTGTGTCCTTTGAACGTGAGCTCGAGAGTCTCCTGATTGTACCGCTTTCCCTTGCACGTCTCGCACTTCACGTACACATTGGGGAGAAAGTGCATCTCGACTTTGATAAGGCCGTCCCCCTGGCACCGTTCACAGCGCCCGCCCACTACATTGAAGCTGAACCGCCCCGCTTTGTATCCACGCACCCTGCTTTCGCTGAGCGCTGCAAACAGATCACGAATCGGCGCGAACATTCCCGTGTAGGTCGCGGGGTTCGAGCGCGGCGTACGTCCGATCGGCGACTGGTCGATGGCAATCACCTTGTCGATATGCTCGACCCCCTCGATCGCATCGTGATCGCCGGGAAACACATGGCTGTTGTAAAAATGCCTTCGAAGCCCCCGGAAAAGAATATCGTTGATCAGCGTACTCTTGCCCGATCCACTTACTCCCGTGACGCAGGTGAAAATACCCAGCGGTATACCAACATCGATACTCCGGAGGTTGTTTTCCCTTGCGCCCCGAACGACAATGGAAGGCCCGGGAGCGATGCGCGAACCGTTTCGTATTAGTTCCGCGCCTGGCATTCGCAGATACCTGCCGGTCGCGCTGTCCGCGACTCTCATCACCTCTTCAACCGTCCCTTCGGCCACAACGTGCCCGCCGTGCCGGCCAGCCGCGGGCCCGAGGTCGACAACATAGTCCGCGGACAAAATCGTGTCGCGGTCGTGCTCGATCACGATCACGGTATTACCGAGGTCGCGGAGCTCCTTGAGCGTTCGGATTAACCGTTCGTTGTCACGATGATGCAGACCGATGCTCGGTTCATCGAGAATGTAGAGAACACCCATGAGTTTCGAACCGATCTGGGTCGCGAGCCGGAGACGTTGCGCCTCACCACCCGCCAGTGTCGTCGCGCTTCGATCGAGTGAAAGATAGCCTACTCCGACATCGTCGAGAAACTGCAGGCGCTGTGTGATTTCCTTCAGGATCGGGTCGCCGATTTCTACGTGCACTCCTTCGAGCTCGATACCCCTGAAAAACGTCAGGGCACGAACCACGGTCAGCGCGCACGCTTCGGCAATATTGAGGTCCTTTACCCGTACCGCCAGGGCGTCCGGTCGAAGGCGCCTCCCGCCGCATTTCGAGCAGGGTTCGTTGCTCATGTACATTTCGATCCACTTACGCACGCTGTCCGAACCGGTCTGCTGGTAGCGGCGACGTAGCCAGGGAATCAAGCCCTCGTAGTCGGACCGGTACTCACCCTTCACCTTTTCGAAATCGAGTTTGATCGTTATCTCCTCTTCGGTACCGGTAAGGATGGCGTCGCGGGCCTCCTTGTTGAGATCCATAAAACGTGTATCCAGCGAAAAGTCGAATATTTCCCCCAACGCTTCAAGCTGCTGCCTGCCCCATTCGCCGCGCAGCTTGCCCAGCGGAACCAGCGCACCTTCGCCAAGCTTCGCGTTCGGGTCCGGAACGATCAGATCGATGTTGAAATCCATCCTGTTGCCGAGCCCGTTGCACTCCTTGCAGGCACCGTACGGGGAGTTGAACGAAAACATGCGCGGCGAAAGCTCTCCGAAACTCACATCGCAGTACGGGCACGCGAAGCGCTGGCTGAAAAGCACGTCCCGCTTGCCCGCAATACTCACGACGACAAGTCCGTCGGAGAAACGGCTGGCGGTTTCGAGCGAGTCGCTGATGCGCCGCGCGTTTTTTTCCGATACAGTCAAGCGGTCAATGATGATTTCGATCGTGTGTTTTTTCTGCTTCTTCAGCACCGGGGGGGTCTCAACGTCGTGGATACTACCGTTGACGCGTGCACGCACGAAACCGTCTTTGCGAATTGTCTCGAACACCTTCCGATGCTCACCTTTTCGTCCCCGGATGATCGGTGATAGGATCATCACACGCGTGCCGTCTTTGTATGCGCGGATGCGGTCGCTGATCGACGCTATCGATTGTTGCGAGATCACACGGCCGCAGTTGTGGCAGTGCGGGGTGCCGACCCGAGCGTAGAGCAGGCGCATGTAGTCGTAGATTTCTGTCATGGTTCCGACGGTCGACCGCGGGTTGCGCGAGCTCGTCTTCTGCTCGATCGAAATGGCGGGCGAGAGGCCCTCGATGCGGTCCACCTCCGGCTTTTCCATCTGGCCAAGAAACTGACGTGCGTAGGAACTCAGACTCTCCACGTACCGGCGCTGGCCTTCCGCGTAGATCGTGTCGAACGCGAGGGACGACTTGCCGGACCCACTCAAGCCGGTGATGACCACGAGCGCGTTGCGCGGCAACGTCAGATTCACGTTCTTCAGATTATGTTCCCTGGCTCCTCGTACGACGAGGTTCCTACCCCTGCTCATAGTGTGTGGTTACCTCCACGCGGAGTGTTGGCATCCCGAAGGCGGAGAGATCGAAAATCAGCGGCTAATCGATATTCGAAAGCACCAATTTACACAAACGGAAGCGCGGCGTCAACTCGGGTTCAAAATCAAGGGTTGAGCCGGTTGATGGTTCTCGGAAAAGGAATCGCTTCGCGCAGGTGGGAAAGT
>JAPUJU010000189.1 GCA_027296025.1 bacterium | reverse complement strand
GAATCAACACCGACGCGATCCGCTCGATCGGTATGGACGCCGACCTCCTCATGGTGTTCAACCAGGAAGCGTTCGACGTCTGGGGTGACAAGCTCACACCCGATGGCGTGATCCTCGACGATCCCAAGCATTGCGAGATTCCCGAAGATTGTGCGTACCGGACGATTCCGTTGCCGATTCACGATACGGCGATGCACGAAACTGGCGCGAGGATCAGCAAGAACATTGTTGCTCTGGCCGCGCTTACACGAATTCTTTCTGTCCCGCCGAAGGCCACGAAGGATCTTATCGACAGCCGGTTCAAACGCAAGGGTCCCGAAGTTCTGGAAAAAAACTCCAAGGCGTTCGAAGCTGGCCTCGCTCTGGTCGATGGGCTTCCCGACTTGAGTTCATTCGAATTGACCGAACCGACGCCCGAGGCGGAAGAGCGGATCATTATTTCCGGAAATCAGGCGCTCGCGATGGGTGCCATCGCGGCCGGGTGCAACTATGTCGCCGGGTATCCCATCACGCCAGCGACTCCTGTTCTCGAGTTCATGATGAGGTATCTGCCGCCGTTCGGTGGGAGGGTCATTCAGGCCGAGGATGAGATCGCCGCGATCGCGTCCTGTCTGGGCGCGTCGTACACCGGCGCGAAAGCGATGACAGCCACGTCCGGCCCGGGACTGTGCCTGATGAGCGAGCTCATCGGGCTTGCGTCCATGTCGGAACTCCCGATCGTCGTGATAGACGTTCAACGCAGTGGTCCGGGGACCGGCATGCCGACGAAGTCCGAGCAGTCGGATCTGATGTACGCGATTCACGGCACCGCCGGTGAAGCCCCACGGATTGTCCTCGCGCCGACCAGCATTCAGGATTGTTTCTACATGGCGATCGAGGCGTTCAATCTTGCCGAACGATACCAAATGCCAGTGTTGTTGCTGAGTGACCAGTCCATGGCGTTCCGGACGCAGTCCGTGCACATTCCCGATGCGACGAGGATTGCTATCGAGTCGCGCCGGACGACAAATGGTGACATGGACGGTTACCTCCGATTCCTGGACACCGACACCGGAATTTCGCCGATGACGATACCCGGAATGAAGGACGGGATGTACATTGCGAGCGGTCTCGAGCACGACGAACTGGGTGCCCCGAGCTACACGCCCGAGAATCGCGTCAAGATGATGGACAAGCGCTATCGGAAGCTGGAGACGTTGAGCAGCGAACTCGACGCGAACGGCAACGGAATGTTCGATGCAGCGGACGGCGCCGAGGTCGGCATCATCGGCTGGGGTTCCACGGAGGGGCCCATCACCGAAGCGATCGCCCGGGCGGCGGACGATGGTATCAAGATTGCGCAGATGCATCCGAAGGTGCTGATGCCGCTCGCGCGCGGAAAAGTTGAGGCGTTTTTGAAGCCCCTCAAAAAAGTTATCGTCGTCGAAGAAAACTACACAAAACAGTTTTCGATGTACTTGAAGTCACAGTTTCCGGTCGATCCGGTCGAAATTACCAAGTGCACGGGGTTGCCGTTCAGCGGCGACGAAGTGTACGATGCCCTCAGGGAACACCTCTAGACACTTAGTAAGGAGACGACAGATGTCTGAGCAGGCCGTGCTGAAACCGAAAGACTACAAGAGCGACATCACGCCAATATGGTGTCCGGGGTGCGGAGATTTCGGCGATCTTGCTGCCTTCACTCAGGCGATGGCGGCGATGAAGGTCGATCCGAAGGATCTCGTCATTGTTTCGGGGATAGGATGCTCCGGCCGGTTTTCCCACTTCATCAAGTGTTACGCATACCACACCGCGCATGGCCGTGCCGTTCCGACGGCGATCGGCGTGAAGGCCGCGAACCCCGACCTGCACGTGTTCGTCGTGGGTGGCGACGGGGACGGGCTCTCGATCGGTGGCGGGCACCTGCCGCACGCGGCTCGTCGGAATCCCGACTTGACATATCTCATCCTCGACAATGCCGTATACGGATTGACGAAGGGTCAGGGGTCTCCAACTTCGCCACTGGGCATGGTCACGGCAACGACGCCGTTCGGTATGCAGGACCCACCTCTCGATCCGATCCTCATGTTCCTGGCGTACGGTTTCACTTTCATCGCGCGCGCGTTTTCGTCGAACGTGAAAGCGCTTGCCGTTCTGCTTCAAGAGGCGATGAAGCACAAAGGTTTTTCAATCATTCAACTTATCTCGCCGTGCCCGACGTTCAACCAGATTGTGACGTTCGACTGGATGAAGGAACGCGTGGCGCCGATTCCCGAAGATCATGACCCGACGGACAAGGACGCCGCGTTCCGGCTCGCGCTCTCGAAAGAAGTCCATACCGGGATTTTCTACCGGTCGGAACAGCCGACGATGGAGGAAAAATTGGCGTTTCAGGCGGAGGAGTCACGCAAGGTAGAACCCAACACGCTGGAGGAGCTCTTCCAGCGCTTTCTCTAGTTTGCTGCAAGTTAAGCAGCGCCCCTGTGCACGGGGCGTTTCCACTCCCGATCGAAAAGCGACCGTCCACGATGGCGCAAACAGGCGGATACCGTGTCTGCACTTGTGGTTTTTCTTCATAGTCACGCGTACGACCGCGTCTACCAGGCAATCAGCCTCATTCTCACGGCGTCGGCCATGGGATGGCCCTGTCATCTTTTTCTTTTTTACGGTGCCCTCGCATCGTACATGGAAGGCACATGGGACGATGTGAATATAACGGATCAAAACGTGAAAGCGGGTGCGGCAGCGCCGGCCTGGCTTCCGGAACTGGAGAAAAACCTGGAACTCGCCAACTTTCCTTCCCTCTATGAAATGCTCCAGAAGGCGCGGACCGAAAGCGGCGGTGTGGCCGTCTGCGCATGCAGCACATCGTGCAAGGTACTGGGCATGGATTACGGGCGCGTGCGCGAGGAGGTCGACGAGATCATCGGGCTACCGACGATGCTCCAGATCGCCGGCGACGCAAAGCACATGATCTATATTTGACGGAAGCTCTGTTACCCGCCGGCAGCATCTTTCCCTGATTGACTCGACATACGATTTGTCCGATCATTGGAGGATGTTCCGCACGTGTGCTGCCATCTTCGCCGCGTCAGTCCTGTTGTTTTTACACCCCGCCGCCGCCGAATCCTCTCCGCCCCACTACACCGCCGCGCCGGTTTTCTTTGAGCTATTCCCCAACGACTATGGCGCGCCCGAGAATCTCGAACTCATGCCACAGGGCAAGCTCGACCTGCCGCCGCTGGGCACGGAAGGCATCGACAACTTCGATTGGCAACACCACTCGCGCAAGGACCAGAGCTGGTGGAATCGAGTCGAGAATTTCTTCTATTTGTTGCCGCTGCTTGCGTCGGGCGACGCGTCGCATCGCCGGTTTGTCAATGCATGGTTCGAATGCTGGTACCCGCCACACAAGGACGGCAAACCCAACGCGGGAGCGTGGGATGGCATGACCGTCGGGCAACGCGCTGTGGTTTTGACCTGGATCCTCAAACTGGAGTCGCTGGACCCGATCGAGGGTGCCGGTTTTACTGATCGGCTCGAGGAAGCGATCAGCTGGCATCAGGAATTTCTGCTCAAGCCCGCGCACTTCGAACGCAACAGCAACCACGGGATGTGGCAGGCGTTCGGTCTTCTCGAAACGGCACGTGTGGTACCCAATGACACGCTCGAAGCGATCGCGTTCGATCGGCTCCTCTATTTGACGCGCAAATCCGTTTCGACACGTGGCATGCACAAAGAGCACTCACCGGGATACCACTTCGTTTTTGTCAAGTGGCTCGGGCAATATGTCTCGTATCTGGAGTCTTTGTATGATGATGCGTCGGCCGAAATCGTTGAGCTCCACGATTATCTCGACAAGATGAACCGGGCATCGTACTTCCTGCTCGATCATGCCAACCGTGTCCCGCCAATTGGTGATTCATCTAAGGAGATGAACCC
>JAPUJU010000188.1 GCA_027296025.1 bacterium | reverse complement strand
TGGAAACTGCGAGAGAATAAGATGGCGAAACGTTTGCGCGTTGGACAACGCGTTGGAAAGTACAAACTGCTGAAACGAATCGGTGACGGCGCATTCGGAATCGTTTACAAAGCGCGCGACGAAATCGAAGGCGGGAATGTTGCGCTCAAGATTCACGATGAAACTGATGACACTGATCGAATTCTCCAATACTTTCGCCAGGAGATCAAGCTTCTCTCGAGGGTTGAAAGTAACAGCATCCTCAAGTTGAAGAACGCGGACATCTACGACGGACGCCTCTTCATTGTATCGGAGCTCGGCAAGGGAAGTCTCGACGCGCGAGAACGGCGGAAGATCGGCGTGCGGTTTGCGTTCGCTGTCCTGGAGCAGATGCTCGAAGCGCTTATCGAAGTACAGAAACACAACATCGTTCATCGTGACATTAAGCCCGGAAACATCATCCTTTTCGGTGATGACACAGCAAAGCTCGGCGACTTTGGTATTGCAAAAGTACTGGAACGCGCCGGAAAGTCGATCGGGACGGATGCTGGCACACACGGATACTTTGCGCCCGAGCAGATATACGGCCACCCGAGTTTCGCTTCGGATATTTTTTCGTTGGGGCTCGTTTTCTACGAGATGATTACCGGTGAGTTGCCGCG
The DNA here is from genome assembly GCA_027296025.1 of bacterium. Classification (GTDB taxonomy): domain Bacteria; phylum Krumholzibacteriota; class Krumholzibacteriia; order WVZY01; family WVZY01; genus JAPUJU01. Next base: position 6,467 of record JAPUJU010000188.1, on the reverse strand, counting down.
CTGGCCTTTCCTCTGGCCGTTCAAAGGAAAAGAGAAGTTCAACCGCCGCGTGACACCGAACCTCAGGCGAGTCATTCGCAAGGCGCTTGAGTTCGAAGAATACGATCGTTATCCCGACGCGCAGTCGATGCACGACGACCTTATCATCGAGCTTACCAGAAAAGTGAACGGCCACGCCGGCGCCCGTAAGCGCATGATGCCGTGGCGCAAGTACCGTGCGCTGGAATTCGCGAAACGTTACGGGAAGCTCCTGGATCTCGACTTCAAGTGTGGAGAATGCAGCGGGCCGATTGCGGAAACAATGATGCACTGCCCGTGGTGCGGAACGACGAACTCGTTCAAAGGGCTCACCACCCACCGCGCCGTCTGCAAGCGATGCGAGCACGGTGTCAAAGACGAGTGGGATTACTGCCCGTGGTGTTATGGGAAGAAGTTCAGGTGGTCCGATATCTGGGTGACGGCCGACAAGCGTTACACGAAGAAGTGTCCCAACCGGTATTGCGGTGAGCGGAAAATCGCGCGCTGGATGCACTACTGCCCGTGGTGCAACGTCAAGCTTCGGCCATGGATCGTGTCTCAACTCGAGGGGCGCTGTAAGACGTGCCGGTGTAGTATCGCGGGAGACTTCTGGGAGTACTGCGCATGGTGCGGGGAGGAAGTCGCCTAGCCGTTCTGCTTAAATGTTCGGCTGGCACACCTTGAGAAAGTTGCAGCCGAGACAGATCCGGCGCCGTTCTACTTTTCGAAAATCAACCTCGTCCGCAACATTCTCCTCACGGTCTTTCAATAGACCCTGCATATCCTCGATGCTTCCCTCGATATATGCCTGGATATCGTCGAGGGACCGCTGCGTGACAGAATCTTCCAACAGATAGTTGCGGTATAGATCGAACCGGCGCGTCACGACACGATCAACCGGCACCCCGTATGCGTCGTGCGCATACAGTGCGTAGCAGGCCATCTGCGGGGAGACGCCCTCGTCCTCCTCGCGCTTTCCGGTTTTCCAGTCCCATACGACAATCCGGTCGTCCTCCCTCGTCGCGCAGTCCAGTTTGATTCTGACCTTTGTGCCGCGGAAGTCGAAGGCAGCGAACTCTTCGATCTCCAGAAAGTGTTCGGGCGCGAGTTCCGTAAGTGCCCGGTAATGATCGGACTCGTAGAAATTGGTGAGGCAGAGATCCACTCCGTCTGCCGCGGCTTTCCAGTCTTCGTCCGTGACGTCTACGCTGTACTCGTGTTCGAAGAGCCCGGCGTAGGTCTTGGGATTCTGACGGTACTTGCCGGATCGAGATTGGCGAAAATCCTCGCGCATCATCGTTCGCGTAATCCGGAGTATTTCCTCGAGCTTGAGGACGGGGATACCGCGCGAGAGATTCTGGAGAGATCGGGCGATGCATTCGTGGACCACCTGGCCGGGCCACGTGTATCGGTTCTTCAGGTTTTTGAGCACGTAGATATCACGGGTCCGTTTGTCCGCGTCACGGTTCCATCCGTCCCAGTGTCCGTAATAGGAAAAGAAGTACATACGCGGGCACTCCCGGAGTGTATTATCCCTCGAAACGGACCACGAGAACGTATTCTTGAATTTGTCAGTCATTGATGGGAGGCCGCCGTTCGATACGGTTGCAGAGGACTCATTCCTACTGATATTCTGCGGTAACAAAGCACTTCGCGCAAGGGGGAACGCCGTGCGGGTAGAAATGCTCACCGTTGGTCTTTTTCAAAGCAACAGTTTCATCGTCTCGTGCGAGAAGACAAACGAGGCAATCGTTGTCGATGCCTGCGACGAGGCAGATCGTATTCTCGGGTACATTGAGAGCGAAAAGCTCGACGTCAAAATGATCGTCAATACGCACTCACACATCGACCACGTTACGGCGCTCCCGAAAGTCAAATCCGCGCTGGGGGTTCCGGTGGTTATGCACGAGAAGGAACTCGAACTTTACAAGGGCATTCCGCAGCAGGCGGCCATGTTCGGGATCACTGCCCCGGAGCTCGTCGAGATCGACCGGTTTGTAGAGGGGGGTGACCGAATCTCGTTTGGGACGTGTTCCTGCGAGGTCGTCGAAACGCCGGGCCATTCGCCCGGGGGCATCACGCTGCTCTTCCGGGACGAGTCACCACCGAGGGCGTTTGTCGGCGATGTACTATTCGAGGGAAGTATCGGCCGGACGGATCTGCCGGGCTCCGATCAGAGTCAAATGATCACGACGCTGCGAGAGGTCATCATGAAACTCCCCGATGACATGGTCGTGTACTCGGGGCACGGCCGGGAGACGACGATCGGGCTGGAGAAACAAACCAACCCGTTCCTGCTGGAGCTGAGGGGCTAGCCGACGAGCTGTGACATAACTTTTTCCCACTGGCTCTTTGCCTTGTAGGAGCTTCGGACGAGGGGGGATGACTCCACATGCTTGAACCCGAATTCGTAGGCGCGCTCTTTGATTTCCTCGAATTCTTCGGGAGTGTAGAAACGTTCGACGCTCAGGGCATTGCGCTTCGGGCTCAGGTACTGGCCGATTGTAATGATGTCGCATCCGGTCTCGGCGATGTCACCGACCGTGTGCATTAGCTCTTCCCTTGTCTCGCCGAGTCCCAGCATTATCCCGCACTTGGTGCTGATGTTCGCACCGTGCTCTTCACGGTACTTCACCGACTCTTCCAGAATGCGTAGCGATTGCTCGTACACGGCGATCGGGCGCACCCGGCGGTAGAGCGCCTCGACCGTCTCTATATTATGTGCGAGGACTTCCGGCCGTTCGTCGAGAACAATGTCAAGCAGTTCCCGGCGTCCGTTGAAGTCGGGAATCAATACTTCTACTTTGCAATCGGGAAGCGCCGCGCGAATCGCGCGAATCGTAATCGCGAAGTGCGTGGCTCCCTCGTCCGGCATGTCGTCCCGGTCTACCGAAGTGACGACGGCATAATCGACCCCCATCAAGCGGGCGGCGTTGGCCACGTTGTCGGGTTCGTCCGGGTCGACGGCCCCCGGTATGCCTTTCTTGACGGAACAGAAGCCGCAATGGCGGGTGCAGATGTTGCCGAGAATCATGAATGTCGCCGTGCGATCACTCCAGCACTCGTAGATATTCGGGCACCGCGCTTCCTGGCAGACGGTGTGAAGCGAGTTGTCGCATATGAGCTTGTTTACTTCCTTGAAGTTCTCAGACGTCTTCAGGGAAATCTTCAGCCAGTCCGGACGGGGTATGCGCTCTGCTTCAGGCATTCGAAGTGGACTCCTGCATCGTGTCGAACTCGACCGCGCGATCAAATACGTCCGCAAAGTGGTTCGCCACAAGGCGTTTGACGGTCTTCATATCCACACGGGAACCGGTCTCCCGTTCGATGGACGTCATCTCGCAGCCCTCGATGCCGCACGGGTGAATCAGTTGAAAGTAAGATAAGTCCGTAGCCACGTTCAGCGCAAATCCGTGCGAGGTGACCCATCGCGCAATCCGGATTCCCACGGACGCGATCTTGCGGCCGGAGACCCAGACGCCCCGATGCACCGGATGCCGCGTCCCCTCGATCGAGAAATCCGAGAGGGTCCGGATCACCACGTCCTCGATATCGCTTACGTACCGGCGCACGTCGCGGCGGCCTTCCAGGAGTCGGATGATCGGATAGCCGACAAGCTGTCCGGGCCCGTGGTAGGTGACATCGCCGCCCCGGTCTGTTTCGGTCAGTTCGACCCCTCGGCCGTACAGCCCGCTCGCGCTCGCCCGCACGGCGTCGGTCGACGCGTTCCGGCCCCGAGTGATGACGTGCGGGTGCTCGAGGAGAAAGAACGCCTCGTCACCCGATCCGTTCTGGAGCTCTCTTACGGTCTTGCACTGGATTGCATACGCCTCGTCGTAGGCGATCCTGCCCAGGTCATACGCTACGATGGTCGCCATGAAAACCGCCTTGCGCCTCTACGGCTTTTCGAGCTCGTCCACGATGAACGAGAGGAACTTTGCAGCCTGTGCGCCGTCGACCAGCCGGTGATCGAAGGACAGGCTCAGGTACATGATCGGTCGGATCGCGATCGCGTCGTCGATCACAACCGGACGCTTCTTGATGACGCCGACACCAAGAATCGCAACCTGCGGCTGACTGATGATCGGCGCCCCCATGAGGCTACCAAAAACGCCGGGATTCGTAATCGTAAACGTGCCACCCTGAACCTCGTCCGGACTGAGGCGCTTCGAACGCGCGCGCTCTGCAAGGTCATTGATGGAATTCGCCAGGCCGAGAAGGTTCATCTGTTGAGTGCCCTTCACAACTGGCACGATGAGTCCCCAATCGAGCGCGACGGCGATGCCGATGTTGATATCCTTGTGGTAGACGACTGTGTCTTCACCCTCAATGGATGCGTTCAGGGTGGGGAAGGCCTGGAGCCCTCTGGCCAGAGCTTCGGCGATGAACGCGGTGTAAGTCAGCTTCACCCCGTCCTTCGCAAACTGATCCTTCAAGGCCGCACGGCGCTTGACGACGTTGTGCATGTCGCATTCCTGCCATGTCTGAACATGGGCCGACGTTCGGCGGCTCATGATCATGTGTTCGGCAATCTTCTTCCTCATGACCGTCATCTTCTCGCGTACTTGACGCTCACCCGCCGGAAAGGTAATTGACGGTGTGGGCGCTGCCGGAGCCGGGGTTGCCGGGCGTGGCGCCTCGATCGGCGTAGCGACCTTCGATTGATCGAGATAGAGGAGAATATCTTTCTTCGTCACGCGACCGCTTGCGCCGGATCCGTCGACGAGTGCGATGTCGACTCCATGCTCCTTCGCGATATTCCGTACGAGAGGAGACGACTTTGTCTTGCGCCGGTGGTCCAATTCCTGCGGCCGCGTCGTGGCATCGTCACCGCCGGTAATGGGCACCACTGTCGCCGTAGCCGTCGCGGCTACAGGCGCCGGTTCTGCGGGTGCCGCTTCGGCAGGCCGGGGAGAAGAACTTTCTGGTTTGGACGTAGACGCTACTTCGCCGATTTCGCCGATTCTTGCAACAACCGTGTTAATCAGAACGGTTTCGCCTTCCTGAACCACAATCTCGAGCAGCACTCCGCCGGCCGCCGCCGGGATCTCCGCGTCGACTTTGTCCGTCGAGATCTCGAAGAGCGGCTCATCCCGCTTGATCGTGTCACCGACCTGTTTCAACCATTTTGTTACCGTTCCTTCGGCAATGCTTTCGCCCATCTGGGGCATGATCACATCCGTACTCATTTTATCTTCAGCTCCTCCAACTGTTGTTCGTCCAGATCGTTCGTGTAAAGTTAGTAGGCAAGCAGAGTTTTGGCCGCCTCAAGCACATCGTCCTTGTTCGGGAGGAAGTATTCCTCGAGTGGCGGGCTATACGGGACCGGCGAATCCTTCGCGGCCACGCGCATGACCGGGCCGTCGAGAAAGTCGAAAGCCTTCTCGGCGATCCGTGCCGCGATCTCGCCGCCGGCGCCGCCCGTCAAGCAGGCCTCGTGCAGGACAATGACCTTGTTCGTCTTTCTCGCCGTTTCGAGGATGGTCTCCTCATCGAGGGGCTGTAGCGAGCGAAGGTCGACCACTTCTGTTTCGACACCCTGCTTCGCGAGTTCCTCGGCGGCTTCAAGTGCGGTATACACCATCGCGCCGTAGGTAATGATACCGAGGTCGCCACCTTTACGACGGATGGCAGCTTTGCCGATCGGCACCACGAAATCCTCGGTCGGCAGTTCCTCCTTGATACGCCGGTAGAGAAACTTGTGTTCCAGGTACAGTACCGGATCCTCATCGCGAATTGCCGCCTTGATAAGGCCCTTCGCGTCGTAGGCGGTCGACGGCTGGACGATCTTGAGTCCAGGTGTGTTGAAGAAATACGATTCGACATTCTGGGAGTGGAACGGTCCACCGTGTGTGCCGCCGCCACTCGGGCCACGAATCACAATCGGGACGCCGGCGCCCCAACGGTATCGGCTCTTCGCAGCGAAGTTCGTGATCTGATCGAACGCGCAGGAGATAAAATCGATAAACTGCATCTCAGCGATCGGTCGCATTCCCATGTACGAAGCGCCGATCGCGGCGCCTATGATCGCAGACTCGGAGATCGGTGTATCGATGACGCGTTGCTCGCCGAACTTCTCCATCATGCCTGCCGTCACTTTGAACGCTCCACCGTAAACGCCGACGTCTTCACCAAGGATGAAAACGTTTTCGTCCCTCTCCATTTCCTCCCAGATTCCCTGGCGGATTGCTTCGAGGTAAGTAGTCTCTGCCATTTCTTGTTCTCCCGGATTCGTAACTGTTTTCGTCTTATCCTTCGAAGTAGACATCCTTCAAGCAGTCTTCGGGGTCCGGATACGGCTGATTGTCCGCCCAGTCCACCGCATCGTCGATGATCACCGTGATTTCTTTTTCCATTTGTTTGATTTCGTCTTCCGTCATGTTGTTTGTTTCGACGAGCTGCTTTTCGAAACGCGTGATCGGGTCCTTCTTCTCCCACTCGGCGAAAAG